>QQUM01000208.1 GCA_008501545.1 Calditrichota bacterium | reverse complement strand
TTCCTCGGCCGCCGCTTTGATATCCTGTTCCATGTTTTCAATAAACAGGCCCCACGAACCTTCGTCCGACACAATCTCTTCGTCATTGACAACGGATGGCATTTCATGTTCCATCGTCGCAGGCGGTTGTGCGCCATCTTGCCCGGCCGCTTTCTCTTCACCGCTCGACACCTGATCAGGCGGGCTTACCATATCGACATCAATTTCATCGGAATTTGTCTGTTCCACTGCCTCGTGCAGGAGCTTCAAGCGGTCCAGGGCATCGAGCATAAATGAAATTAAATCAGCAGTGATTTGCACTTTACCATCGCGTATATCCGTTAAAACCTCTTCCGTGATATGTGCAATTTTCTCGAACTTCTTTAAGCCGACTAAACCGGCGTTTCCTTTCAGTGTATGGAAGGCTCTGAAAATATCATCGAGCAATGGTTTGTTTTGCGGATCATTCTCAAAAGCAACGATATGTTCATCAAGACTTTCGATGAGTTCCCGGCTTTCCTCGAGAAAAATTTGCATCAGTTCTTCATGCTGCCCCATCCGTTTCTCCTTCATTTCTCATCAATATCAGCATTATCCGGCCAGTTTTCGCACAACGGTCACCAGTTGATCGGGTTGAAATGGTTTCACAAGCCAACCGGCGGCACCAGCTTGCCGTCCCTGTTGTTTTTTCGAATCCTGCGATTCGGTTGTCAGAACAAGGACAGGAACACTTTTGTGAGGCCCACTTTTCACAGATTGTGTAAATCGAATCCCATCCATTACCGGCATGTTGATATCGGTGATAATCATCGACAGGCTGTCCCCTCCTTTCACGACTTCATCTATTTTTCGCAATCCATCGGAACCGTCGTTTGCGAGAGCAACATTATAACCGGCCTGCGAGAGAATGTACTGAACAGATGATCGCGTCGTAGCGGAATCATCAACAACTAAAATTTTTTTTGCCATCTATGGAGCACCACTTAATCAGGTTAATATTATAGAAAACAAATCTTATTTTTTAATTATAAACAACTTATCGAGATGTATCGAAGTGAAAAGTGCATACAAATTCTCATGAATTCCATGCACTTCGAATTCACGTTTTTGTTCTTTTACGCGACGATAGAGGGCGATGAGTTTGCCGATTCCTGAGCTGGATATCGTTGGTACGTGCGTTAAATCAATAATAACATTCGTTGAACTCGCATCCCGCAGCTGATCGAATCCGGTTTTCAACTTTTTCGAATCACCTTCGGTAATTGCCCCAACTAATTTCGCGTTAATCGAATTGCCGATTGCGTTTACTTCTATGTCCATTTTGCATCCTTTTTGAAGTGTGATTATTTATCATTTAAAACAAAGTCAAATCCCCTGCATTGCTTCCTTCTTCAATTTCCATGCTCAGCGCATCGCTGGCAATACTCTTATCGGAATAAACTGTCATTCTATCCACTGTATTTTTAATATCTTTGAACCGTTCGAATGAGATATATTTGTTGAAAATTACCGGAAATTCTCTCCCTGCATTTTCACGAAAGCTTTCTGTTTGCCGGTTAATTTCGTTGTAATTAATTGAGAGCTGTTTTGAGGAACCCACCAGTGTACCGAGCTTTCTGGCGCCATCCAGGGAATCATCCACAAGTTCAAACAGTGTTCCCGACTCACGTCCGACTGAACGAATGGCATCGTTTAAATTATCGCGCATCTTCTCAAGGTTTTTATTTGATGTGCCAATTCTCACGCTCACATCATCCACATTTTCTTCCTGTATCTGTAAATTTTCATTTAGTGTGAGCAAGCTTTCCGAAATACTTTGATTGGCGGAGACCAGCTGCCGGCGTAGTTGCACAATCAGGCCTTCCATTTTGTTGGTCAGTTCTTCGAACATCTCTGAGGACGTGGTGATATTTCTTGAAAGTTCTTTTTCCCGGGCAATCTCCATTTTTGACGCAACTTTGATCAAAGAAAATGCTTTCACGATATCCTGCATCTCTTCAAAACAGCTCTCGGTCGTATCCATATGCCGTATCAAGTCGTTGCCAAGATTGCTTGCATCCCGTTTTTTCCCGATCGATTCTTTGATAAAACGAATCAACTCCATCATAACCGCACTGGACTCATCAAAAATCAGGTCGATGCTGCTTTTTCCGCCAAGATCGTTTTGCGAATTGGAGAAGAAGTCGACAAGCTCGATACGATCGTTTTCAATATCCCGGATATCATTTTGAAAATCCATAAGATAGCCGACAAGTTTTTTTAAAGATTCCTCAAGATTTGCGATAATTTTCTGCACCATCGGCTCTGCCAGCTGTGTCAGCAATATGACTTTTGCGGTTGCTTCTTCAGCAAAATCGGCTTTCTTTCCCATTGGAATTGAATCTACGGACATGCTTTGGAAAGCAAGTTCAACTTCTTTGCTGAAACGTGAATTAATGCCTGTCACTTGCTCCAGTGATTGACGAATTATATCCTGATCCTGCAACGAGGTCATAATCGGAAAGACTTTATTTTTGGTCGTTTCCGACCGGCTCATGTTTTGATCGAGCAAGGATGCAATATTTTTCAATCCGTCTTTATACCGGTCAAAAATTTTCATTAAATTTTCTTCGATGCTGCTTAGCCTTGTGTCCGTTTCCGTGTTTATTTTATCGATTGCTTCATTGAAATTCTTATAACTGTTGATCAAGCTGTCGGTGCTTGAGCGCATACGGTTGACAAGGTTTTTGGTCCGGTTTGATAATTTTTTAATTTCGGCAGCGATGTAAGTGAAAGCCGCACCCGCAACACCGGCACGACTGGCCACAAATCCGGAGTTGTACGAAAGGAGTTCGATATCATCGGAGATCAATGAGATAGAGGTAATTGATTCATGAATCGATTCAATTTGATTGACCTGCTCCTGAATTTTATTAAACAAGGAGACATCGACTCGCCGGATATCCTGGATAGACGATGCTGCGCCCTGCAGGTTTTTTCGTGCCTGTTCGAGCTCCATGCCAACGACGCTCGTATCATACTGTGAGTCTTCCGTTGCGATAAAATAGTTTACCAATGCCCGGGCTTCTTCACTATTTGAGTCGATCTGCTCAATAATTCGCGGCAGTTTTTCGGCAAGTGTTTCATAAATGCCGGCTGTCTGTGACTGAACGGATTGAATGATCACATCACAGTTAATTGATTGCGAGCGAATTTGTTCGACAAAACGAGCATAATCGGTATTGAAAATATTATCGCTCATCGATAGTCCACCATGTCAATGAATTCCTCTGTTAACAAAGATTTACTTTATTTTTAAAATCGACACTAATTACGCCTGTTAAATAATTGTTTCTTGAATGTCTGTTCGTGCGTGAATAATCCAGCGGCACTGTCTGCAGGGACTAAATATGAATAACATTTTTTACATCGGCGATGGGCAAAAGAACTGTAACCCGTGAATGAGAATTAACAAAGCCTGGTGTAAGAATTATATGATTTTAAGCCGGAGGACATGCATTCCAATAAAGAATATTCGTGGAAAATGATTTGGCCTTTTTGATAGAAATACTAAATTACCTGACTTTTAATAAGGAACGCAGACCACAAAAATGCAAGAAGCCATGGCCGTAGACAAACCCGACAATTACCTGACTGTACAACCGAAAATTGGCAAACAAATCCAATGGCGTATGAATGCAACGCTGCAATTTCTTGCCGGCCACAACCTGCAAGCCCCCTATCTGGACGTTGGTACATGGAGCCAGGCAACGGACATTCTGCAGGAAAAATTCGGTGAAAAAATTGAATCAACAGCGGAAACCGATTTCAATTTTTCCGTAACCGCACCACAGGATGCCTACAAAACTATCTTTTGTTTCGAAGTCATCGAACACTTGATGAATCCGTTGACTTTTATGCTGGAACTGCACAAACTACTCGATGATGATGGCGTGCTCGCGCTATCCACGCCAACGCGAAAGCTTGCGGTCGAAAAAGTGCATTTTACAGAGTACAACAAGCGGGCACTGGATTTCTTGTTTAATGAAGCTGGATTCACAACCGTCGCTTATAAAGTCGGGCACGCATTTCCCTGGTGGTGGCATTTCACAGGTGTAAGGCCAATGTATCGCATGTTCTTTCATCATTACCATTTTTATTTATTGGGAAAAAAGTAATTAGTTTTTAGAGGTTAGTTGTTAGAAGCTAGGTGTTAGTTTTTAATGAAGTTATCCTAACACCTAACACCTAACACCTAACAACTAACACCTGACAACCAACACCTGACATGAAAATTATCTTCTTCGCTGAAGTTCAGTGGAACTACATGCACCACCGCAAACGCGGTATTTTGAGTAGACTGCCCGATGACTGGCAGATTATTTACATCGAGCCATTTCGGCTTGGAACCAAATGGTCCTGGTATGAGGAAAAAAATGTTAGCGTACGCACGATCTTTTGTTATAAAAAGGGACTGGACAAGTTATTTAATTTTGTCCTGGCTCGCCGTCTCGTTGCTGCAATTAACTTTCTTTTTATTAAGTTTCTCCTTTTTCAATCCTTTAGAGGGCATGCCGATATCGCTATTGTCAGCAACTACGGCATTTTCACTCCTCGGCTCTTCCGAAAATTTGCATCTAAACTGGTCGTGGATATCAATGATATTCCCGCTGGTTTTGGTGTGCCTGATTGGTTTGAAGATCGTTTTAGAGAGACAGTCGACAGCGCAGACGAAGTAATTATCGCTGCAAAGGAATGGCAACGGTATCGCAGTGATGCCGTCTACATTGGCAATGGAGTGGATTTTGAAGCGTTTAATTTACATCGGCGCCATTTTTAACTGGATGGACATTGAGCTGGTGGCGAAACTTTGTACGAAGTACGAAGTGAGCATGGCCGGTGAGAAGCGCATCGATTTGCCAGAGCGAGTGAAATACCTCGGGAAATTACCCTTCACTGAAGTCGCACCAGCCATTGCAACCAACGCTGTCGGTATTATCCCCTTCCTTCGCAACGAACTTACCGT
>QQUM01000155.1 GCA_008501545.1 Calditrichota bacterium | reverse complement strand
TTTATGAAAGCGGCAATGCGCTGGTGCAGAGCGAGCTTGTGCCATTTTTTGCGATCCCAAACTGTGCCCATGAGATTTTTCATGGACACGCACAAACCGGCGCCACCATGGTGCTTAAGCACAGGTACATTGATGAATACATCCGATTCGAGCACCAGCTCATGCACATCAGCCTGTTTTAACACTTTGCCCCCGGGGATGTCAATCTGTTGATATTTGCCTCTACTGTTGCCTGCAACGATTTTTCCTCCGGCTTCTTTTGTCGCTTTCTCAATGCCGCTGTTTTTGTAGCATCGCGCCCATTGGTTAATGGTATGATCAAAAACGTAAACGTCTTTTGCTCCGGCTGCCAGGCAATGTTCAACGATCCGGCCGACCAATTGCGGATTGGTGTTAGCGGCTTTTTCCGGCGCCACATCCCAGGCGATATTAGGCTTGATGACAACTTTCTGGCCTTTTTTAACGAACTGCCCCATGCCACCAAAACTCTGGATAGCATGGTCAAACATGATACCGGGTTCGCCGCCCTTGACAGCGACAAGATCGAAATTGGCAGGCATCGCGCTCATTCCAAATAATGATTTTTGAGGAATCATGCTGATTCCGCTTCCCACAGCAATCCCGGCGCCGGCGCATGTTTTTAAAAAGTTTCTTCTTTGCATTTTCGATTTCCCTTACTTTTCTTTTTGACAGGATAAACCTGACTTGCAGGATGAAAAAAGAAAATCATGTTCATCCTGTTATCCCGTCTAAATTATTATTCTATTGTGCGATTTCTGACACTAACAGCGGGTGAAGAAGTACCTGATTATTTGCCTAAGGTTTTCACATTGTCACCTAACTTTTCAAGTCCCAGTTTTGCATTGCCGGATTCTGCGCCATTCAGAATTCCTATGAGGTAGCGGTCAGCAATGACAACTGGAATGTCTCCGCTGTATGGATCTTTGATAACAAACATTGAATCTGTAACCGGCTTTGTTTTTTGTTTTGCAAATTTCAGATAGGCCACAGCTGTTTTCATTATTTCACCAGCATCAGCGCTCTGGATTAAAAACAGGCTGTAGCCCTCTTCGTATTCAGCGGAAAATGCGTTGTTGAGAAATTTATGTCCGAGATATTTTTTCGCAGTGTATTTTTCTGTATAAGCGGCCTTGCCTTTTTTCGGGAAAACAGACAGCAGTTCCGGCAGACTGTTTTTTTGATCCAGCGCTTCGACAAGGGATCCGGCAACTTTTTTCAACGCATTCACTGCTTTATCGCCTTCACCATCAGCAAATAATTTCACATAATATGTACCGCTGCAAAAATTCAGGATGCCATCGCCGATGTATGCCTGCCCACCAAGTTCGAGAAACTGGTAATCGGGACTTCTTTCCGATGCATAAATTCCGTAAGCATTGACGCTGGAGCTGTGGCGATAAACCTCGGCGCTGATGGTCATCCCATCAGCGCTGCGATAATCTGCCAAATGCAGCTCGATGAAACCGTACTTGTTATACAAATCAGCGCCGCCATTCATGAAATCCCACAGATTCTCCGGTGTGTACACGTCGTCCGAAACTTTTAATTCCCAGCCTTTGATTTTGGGGAAATTGGCAAATTCCGTGGCAAACAGTATTGCTGGGAGAAGGATTAACAGCAGTAAGAGAATATATTTTTTCATGAGTTATTCCTTTATTTTTTGACTGGATAACAGGATTTATAACAAGCTCGTTACAATGCTCTGCATTGTGACGCAATTACGGATGCTCCAGCGTCCAGTTTGAATGTGTGCTTATGATAACGTTTATCTCCTGTTCTTTTTTGCTTGATCAAAAAAGAACCAAAAAAATCAAGGCTGTATGAAAAAGGCTAATTGCGAAGCAAACAGGTAGTCGTAAATTGGGGGGATTTTCCTAAAACTTTTTAAACTCACAAAAAACGCTCAAACAAAAAAAGTTTCTTAACGGAAAATCCCCCCAATTTCTTAACGCCTTTTTCATAAGGCCAGTTTTAGAAACACCAAAGCTACGCTTTGATGATTTTAACGCATCTGTTCAACGTAGTTATTGAATCTGGCTGGCTGTAGCATCCCGAGTATCCCACCAAAAAACGGTGGGATACTCGGGATGCTACGAGGTTAATTTTCACGCTGAACAGATACATTTTTACATAAGTAAGTAATTTTTTTTTATAAATTAAGCCATTAAGTATGATTGTACTCTTTGGGGCTGCTTGAATTTATATCCCTTCGAGTCTTTGTGCATTCGTGGCTAAAAAAATGCTGAACACTTACAATTTAAGCGACAATTTCAAATTCACACTATTAGTCAAATAACTTTCATCGCTGTATTCGACATTGATGTTCTTGTTCAGGTTGAGTTGCAGCCGGATGAGCAAGGAGTGAATTGGATATAAATCGATACTGGTGCTTGAGCCAAAATAATAAGCATTCTCGATGTTGTAGCCCGAGATTTGCATTTGCCCGCCTGAAAAACTTTGCTGCAATTCCAGCCTGCGGATTTTCAGATAATCCTTTTTGCGAAAAATGATATCGTAGCGGCCGTCAAATTTGTTGGTGTAATCCTTAATCAAACTTTCGAAGCCGTTTGTCTTCCTGTAGGCCGCATAAAAAATATTTTGCAGACTGTTGCTCCATCGCCGCTCAACCCAGATTGAAGGCTCAAAATACGATGTGGTTTCGCCGTTGCCCAATTCGCTGTAATACTGTTTGTATTGCAAACTGACCCGCGTGTTGAAATCCAGTTTCCAATCGAATCGCTCGCTTAACCGCCAGTAATTGGTGTACAATTGGCTTAAATCATAGCGCGTTTCCTGGTCGTTCCATTCATAAAGCGAATAGAAATAGATGTTGGGATTGGGGCGAATTTCATTTTTTATATAATGCGTCTTCAAATGCTGGACAGAACTTAACCCATTTTGCACACCGGGCATCGCCGACCACAGGTAGCCGCTTTTGTCGCTGGCTGAATTGCCTGATCCATACAATGAATGATTCAGATTGTACTCAAAAAACAACGGCGACAACTTCTTCCACAAAACGCCGGGAGAGAGTCTGAAATTCATTTGTGTATACTGATTCAAATTCATGTCATATTCATCATCAGCCGGATAATCGTAGCTATCCAGCGTATTCTCGATGCGCAGATTGGATTGCAACAGCTTCCATTTCTCGTGCGATAAGTTAAACAGCACCCGCTCCGAAGTCAGAATGTGCTTGTCTTGCGACGCGCCTTCAGAATTGTCCACAAAATCATTCTTGCGATAAAGCAAACTGCTCTGAAATTGATCGCCCAGATTTGTGTTGACTCTAAAGTAGCTCTGAGAAAATTTCTGTTGTTCCGAATCCGCTAATTCGAGTCCATCACGTTCTCCGGTTTTTATCCTTCCTTCCAGCTTCAGCCCTTTAATTGGCATGTTCTGTAAAAGGTTTTGCGGCAACTGGTATTCAAATTTATGCTGCATAAAACGCTTTTTGATGGAAGCCGTATCGGTCTCTGTTTGTGTGTTTGAATAGCTGACTTCGTAACCGGGCAGGGTTTTGTGGTGAAACAATGCGCTCACTGTTGTGTTTGCATCGGACAACTCCGCCGTAGAGTCTTCCGCCTGAAAACTCTTGGTGTCTGTCCATGAACCGTTGACGCGAACATTTTGATGGACATCGATTGCTGTGGCAAGCTCAAGATTCTCTTTCACCTGTCCAACGACCGACTTGGCTAAATAGATATTTTGATAATTCTGCTTGTAATTTTGATACTTCGATTGAAAACGTATGCGCGAAGAACTGACGACGCCTTCCATCTGATAGGCTGTCAAATCGTTTTCTTCAGCTTGATAGGTTGCACCTGGTGTGACCTTGACATCAAAATCGCCCACCTTTTTGCGCATTTCAACGTGGGTTTTCAGAAGATTGGTGGTCGAGTCATTCTCATTTGTAAAATTCACCAATTCGGTTTGCACGGAAATATTGTCCGACGGACTGTAATTAACAGAAACATCGTGCAGTTGCGAATAGTTGTCCGACAGATAGTATTCGTATTCAATTTCGATGCGCGTCTCAGGCGTGACGATGCCGTCTTTGACAAAAACCAGGGTGCCGTTGGTGTAATCCAGAACATAAGCGCTGCCGCCCTCAGCTTTAACGCCATCCAGTTTGACCGTTTCTGTGCCGCGCACCAGGTTGTTATGTTCAAGTTGGATGAGCGACAATTCGGTTTGATACGATGCTTCTAATTTGTAAAAAGATTGAGCCCCTTCCGAGTCATAAACCATGGCTGGAAAGGGCTCTGATTCAGGGAAAAACAGGATGCCGTTTTCGTAATCGATCCATTCCGAATCCACCATGCCATCTCCGTCGTCATCCAGACCGAACTGCGCCAGCGCCGAGGTCTGTCCCGATGTTTCCCTGATTTTTAATTGAAATGAATGCGGCACAATTTTTTGCGCGTTAAGGTAATAAAAGTTCTTTCGCGCCGTTGTGAGGGTCTCGCCCTGTTGCACAATTTTTTCAACGATCTGGTTGTTCACGGTGTATCGAATGGCGATTGTCGCATTGGCGTTGTAAAACCCGGTGAAACGAATGAGATTCGCCTTTTTGTAGAAATAATAATCCTGGGTAACGGCCAGCAAATCAAACTCTCCGGTGACACCGGCTATGGTTTCTGTCGTCAATGTGTTGGGCGAATTGTTGGAAGAAACCAAATCATCCACATAAATTTTGATGTTTTCCGGTGTGTCCAGCGCGCTCAATCCAGGAATGGCATAAAACTGATTGCGGGCATAAGCGATGTCTGAAATCGACACCGAAAATTGCCGCAAAGCGCCTTCATAATGTTCGTAGGTTTTTTGCGACCGCCGTTCGCCGGTGAAAGCTTTCAGGGTAAACAGGCTTCTTTTGAAGCGCGGCGTTTTTTCACCGGCCTGCAGCCAGATGTTGCTGCCGAACATGCTGGCGGTTTCGCCAAAGGGAACGTTGCCCGGATCGAGCCGGTAATCGCCCCAGTTGAATTC
>QQUM01000199.1 GCA_008501545.1 Calditrichota bacterium | reverse complement strand
TCAACCCGAGATTACTTTTCAAACGATTGAAGGAATTGGCGGCGCGTTTAACGAAATTGGTGGAGAAGCCCTTGCAGCAACTTCAAAAGAAGACAAAAATGCTTTAATGAAGCAGCTGTTTTCTGATGAAGGAGCCGGTTTTACATTTTGTAGAACAGCGATTGGCGCCAGCGATTTTGGCATAGATGCCTATAGCTATTCAATGGTCGCAGATGATTATGCGCAAAAACATTTTTCCATTGAGCGCGACAAAAAATATGTACTCCCATACATTAAAAGCGCTTTTGCCGGCAATCCTGATTTAATCCTTTTTGCATCGCCATGGAGCCTTCCGGGATGGATGAAGGAGAGTGGTGAAATGGTTGGGTTAAAAGAACCAAACAATAATTTAAAACAGGACTCAAAAACTTTAAAAGCTTACGCAAAGTATTTTGTGAAATATATTCAGGCATATGAAAATGAAGGTGTTCGAATCGACCGTATTTGTATCCAGAACGAAAACGATGCGAACACCAAATACCCGAGCTGTACTTTCCCGGCGAAGGAAATGGTGAAGTTTGCCAACAACTATCTCATCCCGGCATTTAATAAAAACGACATTCAAACTAAAGTCTATGCAGGCAGCACAACTTTTACCTATTGGAATATGATTTTAAATGAAACCACAGAAAGTGGATGGGACTGGCCTCAGAATTCTCTCATCAACATTCATCGTAAAACAGGTGAAATCACATATAACCCGGACTACAATGCGATGTACATCCTCAGTAAATTTATCAAGCCTGGAGATGTACGCATTGCATGCGTTCAAAGAGGGAAAGAGCCCTTGATTTCAGTGAAATCTCCTAATGGAACAATTAAAGTCCTTATTCAAAACACCAATGCAAATGACAAAACTTTTGAAGTGGTTATGGGCGATAAAAATGTAAAAAGCAAATCCCCTGGCAAATCAATAACGGCAGTTGTTCTAAACTAATTAGAGTCCATACGAGATTGTCATTTCGAGGCGTTTTTTGCCGAGAAATCTTAAAACGTTGTTGTCACCGCGAGCGTGGAAATAAGATTTCTCCTCTGGAGAGCGCGTTCGAAATGACAAAATGGGTCGCTTTCGGATGGACTTTATTTAATAACAACAACTCTAAATGAATGAATAAAGGGATGGATAACAAAATGAAAAACAAACGAATAAAATCAATCCTGTTTCTTTTTATGCTGATTCCGGTATTTCAATTAAATAGTCAGGAGTACTGGAAAGACAAACAGGTGTATACTGTAGGCACAGAGCCCCATGCCAGCGCTCACCATATCTTCGCTGATAAGAAATCGGCATTAAAGGGGAATTATGAGGAATCACCCTATTATAAAAGCCTGGCCGGCGATTGGAAATTTAATTGGGTAGAACGTCCTGCGGATAAACCAAAAGGTTTTCATTTACCATCGTTCAACGATGCTGATTGGCAGCTAATTCCCGTTCCATCCTGTTGGGAGCGACATGGATATGGCGTTCCTTCTCACCGTGGTCTTGGGGCTTTGGTAAGGGCAGAAAAAATTAAAATTCCCGGCGTGCCGAAAGATGACAATCCCGTAGGAAGTTACCGGACCACTTTCGAGATTCCGGAAAACTGGAAAGACCGACAAACTTTGCTGCATTTTGATGGTGTTTCAAGCGCTTTTTATATTTGGGTCAATGGTCAATTTATTGGATATGATGAAGATGCCATGACCAGTTCGGTATTTAATATTACACCGCACTTAAAAGAGGGCCAAAATACCATGGCGGTTCAAGTCTATCGTTGGACGACCGGCAGTTATTTTGAATCCGGTGATACATGGACATTTAGTGGAATTTACAGGCAGGTGTATTTGCAAAGTCGTCCGAATGTACAAATCAAAGATTTTTTCTTCACATCCGATTTGGATGAAGAATATAAGAATGCTGTATTGGACGCTAAGATTAAGATTAGTAATAACAACGAGGAAGTAGCAAAAGGATACAAGGTAAATATTGATATTTACGACGAAGCAGGATCACTTATTTCTGAGTCCGGCGCCAATAGCCCAAAATCAGGATGGCGTATGGGAAGCCCGGGCGCTGAAAGCATTTTGGAATACTCTACCACCATTAAAAGTCCCAAGCTGTGGTCTGCCGAATTTCCAAATCTGTACACTATTGTAATGACTTTGATTGACTCCGAGGGTAATACGGTTGAAGTTACCCAATGTCCTTTTGGTTTCAGAGAAATCGAGATGAAGAATTTACAGGTGCATATAAATGGAAAACCAATAAAGATAAAAGGGGTTAATCGTGGTGAAACCCACCCGGAACATGGCAAAACCTTAACCGAGGAATCCATGATTCAGGATATCCTTTTAATGAAGCGACATAACATCAACGCAGTGCGTTCAAGTCATCACCCAAACGATCCGCGGTGGTATGCGCTATGCGATCGTTATGGACTTTACGTGATGGATGAAGCTTTGGAATCCCCGGATTATTTCATACGAGGAAATGGATTGCCGGGCAGTGACATTGGTTGGATGGCCACCGCTTTAGACAGAGCTGTCGCTATGGTTGAAAGGGCTAAAAATCATCCATCGATTATTTTCTGGTCATTGGGAAATGAGTCGGGTTGGGGACAAAATTTTGCCCTTATGAGCGATTACATTCGCAGGTTCGACCCAACACGTTTGATATCATACGACGGAAGAGAAACGGACTGCTGGGATGTAAAAGATTATTTCGACATGAATAGCTCCATGTATCCATTTATTGAGGATGATGATAAGCAGAAACATTGGAAATTGTTGAGTTTTTGGGCGGATCCAAAATACAACAAACCCTACATAATGATTGAGTATGCGCATGCTCAAGGAAACTCACTGGGCAACTTTGCAGATTACTGGAGAGTCGTTGAAAAGACCCCAACTTTTGTGGGAGGTTATATTTGGGATTGGGTGAATCAAACTTATAATGAGAAGATGCCCGATGGAAGTATCCGCCAAAGCCATAGATTGGATTACCACCCAATAGATAGCATTAAAGTTGACGCTGATTTTTCGAATATTGAAGGCTTGGCTAATGAGTGTGCAAAAGGTGTTATATTTGCTGATCGAACAATAAAGCCATCGTTGTTGGAAGTAAAAAAAGCACAACAATATATTGCCATAACTGCTATCGAAAATCAGGATAATGTTTTTGAAGTACAGAATAAGCACTACTTCACCAACCTTGGTGATTTTAAAGGAAGTTGGGCGCTTCTTAAAAATGGCAAAAAAATTAAAAAAGGCAGCATACCTGAGATGAATTTGAAGCCCGGTGATACAAAAGCGTTTGAAATATCATTACCAAAATTTGATGCGAATTCAGAATATGCCATAAACTTTAGTTTTAAGCTGAAAAAAGCGACCATTTGGGCAGAGGCGGGTCATGAAGTAGCCAAAGAGCAAATTGTTTTGCAAAAATGGAAACCATCAACAACAAAAACATCCGGTAAAATTGCATTGTCAGAGACGGATAAACAAATATCTGTTGTGGGGAAGAAATTTAAGGTAGCCTTGAATAAATCAACTGGCACAATAGAATCTATAGTGGTTAACAATGTGGAATTGATTGCTCAAACCGGTGATATTACAGGCCCAACACTCAACGTTTATCGTTCCCCAATTGAAAATGACTATCATTACATCAAAGCATGGAGAGACGCCAAACTTAGGAACCTAACCCAACAGGTCATATCAATACAATCAGAACAAATTAATAAATCTTTAGCTTCAGTTAGCGTTATAAAAGAGTTTAAGTCGGACTCAGGAAGCTTCAAACACGAATGCGTTTATTCGATTGATGGCAATGGTCATATCAAATTGGATAACAAAGTAACACCAACTGGTTTTTCTGCTATCGTAACGCTGCCAAGAGTAGGTTTAAAATTGGGCTTAGCTGAAGGATTAGAGCAAGTAAATTGGTACGGTCATGGTCCGCACGAAAACTATCCAGACCGAAAAGAGTCAGCTTTTCTGGGTGTCTATCAGTCAACGGTTAGCGATTTGTATATGCCTTATCTTGTGCCACAAGAAAATGGCGCTCGCTCCGGCGCACGTTGGCTTGAAGTGGCGTTTAAAAGCAATAAGAAGCCTGCGATTAAGATTGAGTCGGACAAACCATTTGCTTACTCAGCTTTACATTACGATGCCAGTGACCTGGACAAAGCAAGCAGACCTGCATATCTAAAAAGTAGAAAAGAAACAATAGTATGCCTGGATGCCCAAATGTTAGGTTTAGGAAATGCCAGTTGTGGCCCGCCACCGCTTCGGCAATATTTGGTTCCTATAAAGCCATATGAGTTTAGTTTTACGCTAAGTGTATTTTAGTGGCAAATAAATTATGCAGAAATAGTGTCAAAATTCGAATGAAAAATTGATTTTGACAGGATTACTGGATTCACAGGATAGGAGCAAATTAAATCCTGTCAATCTTGTTAATCCAGTCCAAACTAAAGGAAATATTATGAATTTACTAATGGCTTTAAGCGCTGGTTTCTTATTGTTTTGCATAACTGTTAATGCAGAAGCTGAAAATAGAAATCAATGGGAAAACCAACACGTTTTTGCAATCAATAAATTACCAGCCAGGGTAACATCGTACTCTTTCAAAGATGTGGAAAGCGCCCTGACGGGCAATCGGGACAATTCTCGAATACACATGTTAAACGGCGATTGGTATTTCAATTTTGTGGACAGGCATCAAGACAAGCCCGTAGATTTTTACAATGCGGAGTTCAATCATAAATCATGGAAAACAATTGAAGTCCCATCCTGCTGGGAAATGAAAGGTTATGGCACGCCAATTTACACCAATGCAACCTATCCGTTCACAGTAAATCCGCCATTTATTGACCGGGACAATCCGGTGGGTTCTTATGTTAAAGAGTTTGAAATACCAAAGGAATGGGATGATCAGGAAGTTATCCTTCACTTTGGCGGTGTGAGTTCAGCATTTTACTGTTGGCTAAACG
>QQUM01000161.1 GCA_008501545.1 Calditrichota bacterium | reverse complement strand
GGCAATACCGGCTGTCTGCTCGCGATGAAAACCGGCATGACAGCCTTAAACCACTTTTAGTTCCTTGAAAGAGCGTGCTGACGACAAGCATTTTAGGGACAAAGGAAATTAATTTTGCAGGATAATAAAATCACTCTGCCCTGGGCAGCGTGGAACGGCGATACACAATTGCAGTTGCAGTCTGCAGCCAATTGGCAGGTCAAAACCTACCCGATGGTCGATGCCGTTGAACTTGAGGAAGAGGAAATCGCCTCTGCCATTGAAAATCCAATTGGTACAGCGCCTTTGGCGGAGATGGTTCGCGATAAAAAAAAAATCGCCATCGCTGTGGATGATTTGAGCCGGCCAACGCCTACAGCGCATCTACTTGAGTTCGTGCTGACCGAACTGGATCATGCAGGTGTCCCATCCGATGCAATCACAGTGATTATCAGTTTGGGAACACACACGGCACTCAGCAAAGAACAGCTATATAAAAAAATGGGCAAAGATATTGTCGACAGCATCCGGGTCATCAACCACGACTGCCGCGATAATCTGGCACCGGTGGGTATACAAGTTGGCAAAACAGACGTGCTACTCAATAAAGATTTTCTTGATGCAGACCTTCGCATCATGATCGGCAGTGTGGTGCCGCACCATTTTGCCGGCTTCAGTGGTGGCGCGAAGATGGTGCTGCCGGGGCTGTCCAATCTCGATTCCATATCCTGGACGCACAAAGCCGTGATGATGGGACTGCGCAGCAAACCGGGAACGGTGGAAAACAATCGCTTTCGTGCGGAATTTGAGCGCGTTGCCCGGCAGGCAGGTGTGGATTTTTGCTTGAATGTGGTCGTCAATGCCAAACGCGAAGTGGCCGGGCTTTTTGCCGGCGATTTAATCGAAGCGCATACAAAAGCTGCAGAATGTGCTAAAGAAATTTATGCCACTGAAGCCGTGGAAAATCTCGATGTGGCCATTTTTAACGCCTATCCCAAAGACACCGAATTGCTGCAAGTCGAAAATGCTTTCATGTACATGCACACGGTCAGCGACAATGTCGTTCGCGAAAACGGCACTATCGTTGTCGCTTCTGCCTGCTCTGAAGGCCTGGGCGAGCACGGTCTTTTTGAACCGGAAACCGGTGTGCTCTACCGCAAACCGATGCCCAAACGATTTCTCAAAGACCGCAACGTAATTTTTTTCGTACCCGGCGTCAGCGAAGAAGAATTCTATCAGGTATACTGGAAAGGCTACCATTTCGCCAGCGACTGGGAAACGGTGGTTGCGAAAATAAACACCTGGCACTCGGATGGCGCCCAAGTCGGCGTTTTTCCGCACGCGAGTGTTCAGATAAACGTCGCAGGTTGAAAAGTTTCACGTTACAGGTTGAGTAGCCCTACTCGTCCCCAGCGTCTCGCTGGGAATGTTTTTCAGCAGGCTCTGCCTGCAAAACTCGACGCAGAGCGTCGTCCTCGCATCACCAGGCAGTGCCTGGTAACGAGTTGCAGGACATGCAACGTTCAAACGTTCAACGTTCAAACATTCACACTTTCAAACTTTCAAACGGTAAGAAAAATGCTCATTCACCATTTTCTCGAACACCACGCACAAACATTGCCCGAGCACATCGCCTGTATTCAGGTCGATGGCGAAATAAACTACCGGGAACTGGATAAAAAAGCCAACCAATATGCCAATGCGCTCATTCAAATGGGCGTGCAAAAGAGCGACCGCGTGGCGTTGTATCTGGACAATTCAATCGATTATATTGCAGCCTATTATGGCATTCTCAAAATCGGTGCGACGACAGTTGCTGTCTACAACACCGCGACTGAACGCACGCTGCACTATATTTTCAACGACTGCCAGGTGAAAGCAGTGATCACGCAAAAACCGGCAACGAAAATTTTTGCCCAGCTCAATGGCCAAATACCCGATTTGCACAGCGTTGTTGCCATCGGCAAGGGAGATGTCGATGAAGGTTTGAAGCGCAATGTGTGCACGGAAAATGAGTTGATCGAGATGCCCGATATAAAACCGGAACGCGAGGTGGACGAGCAGGACATCGCGTCGATAATCTACACCTCCGGCAGCACTGGCGACCCGCGCGGTGCGGTGCTGACGCACAAAAACATCGTGACCAATACGCGCAGTATTGTTAAATATTTAAAATTGACCAAAGATGACCGCGTGCTTGTGATTTTGCCGTTCCCCTACGTTTACGGTGCTTCGTTGCTCAACACCCACTTCAGTGTTGGCGGTTCGGTTGTGCTGGAAAACCGCTTTTTGTTTCCCAATGTGGCGCTCAAAACGATGCAGGAAACGCAGGCAACCGGTTTCAGCGGTGTGCCTTCGACATACGCTATTTTGCTGCACAAAACATCTGTCCGCGACAAGGAATTCCCCCATTTGCGCTACATCACCCAGGCGGGTGGCGCCATGGCGCCGCAACTCATCCGCGAGGTGATGGAAGTTTTCGCACAGCAGAAAGTGTTTATCATGTACGGCGCCACTGAAGCCAGTGCACGGTTGAGCTATCTCGATCCCGATGTGCTGCCACAGAAAGTTGGCTCCATCGGCAAAGCCATTCCCGATGTGGAACTGCGCATTTTGCGTGATGATGGCAGCGAAGCCGACGTCGGCGAGACTGGTGAAATCGTGGCCCGGGGTGATAACATTATGCAAGGCTACTGGAACGCACCGGAAGAAACGGCCAATGTGCTCGACGAACTTGGTTTCCATACCGGCGATCTCGGTCGCCGAGATGAGGACGGCTATTTGTACGTCGTCGGCCGCAAGCGCGATATGATTAAATCCGGCGCCAACCGTGTTAGCGCCAAGGAAGTGGAAGAAGTTTTATGTGAATATCCGGAAATACTCGAGGCTGCAGTGATTGGTGTCGCCGATGAAATATTAGGCGAAGCCATCGATGCCTTCGTCGTTGCAAAAAACGGTGATGGAATCGTGGAGAAAGATGTCATGGCTTTTTGTCGCGAAAAAATGCCGGAATTCAAAGTACCGAGGAAAGTGGTGGTGGAGAAATTACTTCCAAAAAATGCTTCAGGAAAATTGATGAAAGAGGAACTCCGAAAAAGATATCTGTGAGAGAGCACATTTTAGTATTTTGAACAAGGCTAAAATTAACGCAGAGACGCGGAGTCGCAGAGATACGCAAAGAAAATGTTTATCTAAAACTCTGCGGTACTCTGCAACTCAGCGCCTTTGCGTTAAAAGCTTTCCTCCCAAAATTTCATACCGAATATCTTTTGTTTCTAAGACACTTCTGATAAACTTTTAAAAGATATATAAGGAAAATTTTTAATGAGCAAGCTGAAAATTATCAATGTTGTCGGGGCGCGCCCCAATTTTATGAAAATCGCACCTATTGTAGACGAAATGCGCAAATACGCAGGTCTCGAGCAGTTTCTCCTGCATACCGGACAGCATTATGACCATAAAATGTCGGATTTGTTTTTTAATCACCTCGGCCTGCCGAAACCTGACTGCTATCTCGGCGTTGGATCCGGCGGACACGGTTTACAGACCGGCAAAGTGATGATCGAATTCGAAGAAGTTGTGAAGAAAGAAAAGCCAGACTTCGTATTGGTTGTCGGTGATGTAAACTCCACAATCGCGTGCAGTCTGGTGGCCGTGAAGATGGGCGTCAAAGTCGTGCATGTGGAAGCAGGATTGCGTTCGTTCGACCGCACGATGCCGGAAGAAATCAACCGCATCCTCACCGACCAGATTTCGGACTACCTTTTTCTCACCGAAAAATCAGCTTTTAAAAATCTCGAAAAAGAAGGCATCGATAGCGCCAAAGCCCACTTCGTCGGCAACGTGATGATCGACTCGCTGCTCAAACACCGCGAAAAAGCAGCAACGCTGCCAATTCTGGAAGAACTGGAAATCGAGCCACGCAATTTTGCCCTGGTTACCCTGCACCGCCCGGCCAATGTGGATGATCCGGTTGTCTGCACCAATCTCATCAAAACGCTGTGCACGATTTCCGAAAAATTGCCGGTTATTTTTCCGGTACACCCGCGCACGCGCAAGCAAATGTCGGTTTTCGGTTTGGATGAGGTCGTGGCGAAATACCCCAACTTGCGCCTCATCGAACCGATGGGCTATCTCGATTTTCTCAAATGCACCGATAACGCCAAATTCGTGCTCACCGATTCCGGCGGCATTCAAGAAGAAACCACCGTACTTGGCGTGCCCTGCATCACCGCCCGCGACAACACCGAACGCCCGATCACCGCAGAAATCGGCACCAACGTCATCGTCGGCCGCGATACGGATCGACTGTTGGCCGAAGCCAATAAAATTCTCGCTGGTGAGGGGAAAAAAGGCGAAGTGCCTGAATTGTGGGATGGTAAAGCCGCGGAGCGTATTGTGAAGATTTTGTGGGAGCGAGAAGGGGAATAATCGGCTTGAATTTATTTTGCGAGTCTGGAGACTCGCTTGAATCCGTATCTGATGAAGATATTGAGTGGATAAAAAATAAAAAACTCTCCTATAGTAGAGCACTTTTAACTCAACTACCTGAGATACCCAAAGATGAAGGGGTAAATTTTTTATATCTAATTTTTATGTATGCTATGCCTGAAATCGAACAATTATCTGTGGCTAATGAAAATTTATCAGAAAACTTCGATGTTTTTTTTAGATCCTTCAGCGATGATTTAGAAGATGTACTGGCATCGATTAAGCGTAGAAGGTATAAATCATAGAAAGATTGATCTTCTGAGTTTCCATCCAAATCAGATTCCTGCCTTTTAAAGACAAAATGAATGAAACTCACGGTGGGGAACGGCAAAGCTGCCGAGTATATTGTGAAGGTTTTGTGGGAGAGAGAAGGGAAATAGGTCATGTAACTCATACCAGGCTCCGGCCTGGAATGGCGCCACGCGAGTCTGGAGACTCTCTGTTTTTCCTATAAGGCAAGAGGCTTGGAAGGAGATTAAATCCCCAATTGAAATGATAAAGCTTCATTCACTTTTTCTTGAATTTCCGCAGAATCAATTGCACC
>QQUM01000062.1 GCA_008501545.1 Calditrichota bacterium | reverse complement strand
TCTGGTGGAAACGTTGGATTTAAAGGCTCAAGAAAGTCAACCCCATTTGCTGCACAGGTCGCTGCAGAAAACGCTGCAAAGATTGCGATGGATCTCGGCTTACGACGTATCGAAGTTCTTATAAAAGGACCCGGTGCAGGTCGTGAATCGGCAGTACGTGCATTGCAAGCTGCAGGATTGGAAGTAACTGCGATTAAAGATGTAACCCCTATCCCACATAACGGGTGTCGTCCTCCAAAACGTCGTAGGGTTTAAGCTCATAATTCATCATCCGATTGAAATAATCGGAGATATTACCGGGTTAATGCTTCTCTTATAAGTATTTAAAAATAATTACGTTGCCTTTTTTTGATTTGGAGCAGTTGGACACGGTATTACTTCACAAGTTTAATCAGTTGGAGGTTTTAAAAAATATATGGCACGCTATGTAGGCGCGGTTTGTAAGCTATGCCGCCGAGAAGGTCAGAAATTATTTCTAAAGGGTGCAAAATGTACCTCACCAAAGTGCCCCATCGAAAACAGGAATTTCCCGCCCGGACAACATGGTCGCGGTCGTTTTCTTAAGAAATCTGAATATGGTATTCAGCTTCGGGAAAAACAAAAAATGCGCAGGATCTATGGGCTCCTGGAAGCGCAGTTCCGCAACTATTATGAAAAAGCGAATAAGCAGACTGGAATCACTGGTGAGAACTTATTAAAATCTCTCGAAAGACGTCTTGATAATGTTGTTTATCGATTGGGTTTTGCACCTTCCCGCAAGGCTGCTAGACAACTGGTTCGCCATCGTCACTTTCTGGTTAATGGTCGAAGATTAGACATACCTTCGTACCAAGTAAAGCCAGGTGATGAAATTAGAGTATGCGAGAAAAGTAAAAAGCTGGATATGGTTCATCAGTCATTACGGCGTATGCGTGATGGACGCTTATTGCCATGGCTCGAACTAAATAAACCACAGCTTACAGGGAGGCTACTTGAAATCCCTGCACGGGCTGATATTCCCGTGGAAGTTAATGAATCTTTAATTGTCGAGCTTTACTCGAAGTAAAAAAGAGTAAGGACTACCCTAATAGGACTATTTATAAATATACGGAGATATTTCTATGAATTGGCCTAATCTTCAAATGCCAGAAACTGTGGAAATAGACGAAGCTTCCTATTCAACCACTTTTGGCCGCTTCATAGTTCAGCCACTTGAGCCAGGATTTGGTACAACTTTAGGAAATGCACTACGTCGTGTATTGCTTTCTTCATTACCTGGTGCTGCAATTACGCAGATTAAAATTGATGGCGTGCATCATGAATTTTCAACTGTACCTGGTATGGTTGAAGACGTGGCTGACCTCATTTTAAATCTCAAACAAGTGCGCTTTAAAATGATCACCAAAAAACCAGATAAGGTGGTTATTGAAGCAACTGGACCCGGTATTATTCGTGCCGGTGATTTACAGAATGGTACAACGGATTTCGAGGTCTTAAACCCGGAATTACAATTGGCAACACTCGATAAAGATGCAAATTTGCGAATGGAAATTCGCATTGGTCGTGGCCATGGTTATGTATCTTCCGAAGAAAACAAGCTACCTGACCAGCCTATCGGCACGATTGCTGTGGATTCAATATTTACTCCCGTAACAAACGTGAGTTATTTTATTGAGAATACACGTGTTGGTCAACGTACTGATTATGAAAAACTAATTCTTGAGATTACGACAGATGGGAGTATCACCCCGGATGATACGCTGACATATGCAAACAAAATCCTTCTTGAGCATATACAGATATTTATCAATTTTGATATCGAACCGGAAGTTGAAGAACCCGATGAAGTAGACGAGGAAGTTCTTCAAATCCGTAAACTGTTGAAAATGCCTGTCGACGAGCTTGAGCTCTCAGTTCGTTCTCATAATTGTCTTATGGCTGCAAATATCAAGACCATAGGGGATTTGGTTTCTCGAGATGAGGCAGTTATGTTGAAATTTCGAAATTTCGGACGCAAGTCTTTGCAGGAATTAACCCAAATACTTGAAGAGAAGAATTTACATTTCGGATTTGACGTTGATAAATATCTCAAAAATGATGAAGACTGAAAATTTAAAGGTATAGCATAATGCGACACGGTAAAGACCATAAAAATTTAGGTAGAACTGCAAGTCATAGACGTGCGATGTTATCGAACCTCGTTGCTTCCTTATTCGAACACAAACAAATCCGCACAACATTGGCAAAGGCAAAAGAAGGACGACGATTCGCCGAGCGCTGTATTACATTTGGTAAAAAAGGCACTTTGGCAGCCAGACGTCATGTCTACAAATTTATTCCCCAACGCAAAATTATAAAAGTTTTGTTTGATGAAATTGCACCAACATACACTGATCGAAATGGCGGTTACACCCGTATAATTAAACTTGGGCGGCGAAAAGGCGATGGAGCTGAGATTGCGATTCTCGAGCTTGTTGGCTATGAGTCGACTCAGCTTGAAAAACAAGAAAAAGCAGCTGAAAAACGAGCTGAGCGCAAGAAAAGAAAAGAAGAACAGGAAAAAACAGAAGAGCAAGCAGCTGAACAAAAAGCGAGTGAAACTGCCGAGTAAAAGCACAATTTTTGTTAACAATTTAGGTTTTTCAAATTTGGCCGGAAGGACAGTGTCTTTTTGGCCTTTTTTGTATTGTGCTCGTATTTAAAGCATTTTCAGTGCTGCAACCGTCTCAATAGGTGTATTAAAGCGTATACATTTAGGACTTTTGGTTGCATCCGATGACTGCCAGTTGTAAATTTATGTTTTTTGAAAATTGATGCTGTATTTGATTAATATAGGGATCAATTTGCACATTTCATACGTTGAATTTTTTATGTACACTGATGTGTCCTGATTAGACAATTTGATCGCTTCAACTATCATAATAGTGAGCTTTTGGAGAAAAATGATTAAAAAAAGTTTGGTTTTGTATCTTCTTGTTTTCATGTACTCTTGTACAGAACAAACACCTCTACCATTGAGTACTGATGAAAATGCTGGAGAAATAAAAACAGTCAATTTTTTAGCGAATGAAGATTTTACCAGCGGCCCTGTCATGGGCAATTCTGGGTTAAGCCGTTATCTTTATCTTGGCAATGTTGATGGGAAGCAATGCGCTATTCTCATGCGTTTTGATAATATTCCTGATAGTTCGGAAATCATTTCTGCACGGTTGGAACTTATTTCGAATGATTCAATCATCGTAAATACGATGCCATTTGATGCTGTCATTTATAAGTCTCCACAACAATTTGAATCCCTTGAGGTGACAAGTGAAGTTTTCCCCTGGAATTCCTGGAGTGAAGAAATGGCACGTGCGACCGTTTCCATCGCTGACACCGATACTGTGGTTTTTGATCTGGATAAAAACTGGGTTCAAACATGGCAGGATTCAACGAATAATCAGGGTTTGGTTATCGCAACAGATGCCATGGATCTAGCAAGACGTTTTGGTTCAACTTCAGATGCAGCTGTTTCACCGGTACTTAATCTAGTATATAAAATGGAGGCGGAGACTGAAAACGATACAGTACTTCTTGTTCCAACAGCAGATACATTCATCTATCAGGATGGTCCGGAACTTCCAGATGGTCCACTATACATTTCGACCATTGACGAATACCGAACAATTCTTCGCTTCGATTTGTCAAATATACCTGATAATGCGACCATAAATGAGGCCGAATTGTTCCTTAGTATCGATTCTTCGAATTCGTTTTTAACTTCTGAAGGCATGATTATCAATGCTTACCGATTGGACGATGATGGAAACGATCCATTCACTGTCGCAATTGACTCTTCTTTCAGCCTTGATTCGGATATTGGGATTCTACCTGGTGATACGACGTCAGTTTTCGATCTTTCTTTTATCGTTCAACAGTGGACACGGCAAGATACATCGAGCTACGATAACTATGGATTGATTTTATTCCCCAGAGTAAAATATAACATTTTTGCACGGGTTGCTTTTTTAAATCCTGATGCCGAGGCTACCAAGGTTCCCAAACTTAAAATTCATTACACAATCCCGCCAAGTTATGAGTAGGAAGAATGATATGAGATTAAAAAATAAAATTGCATGTTGCATGCTACTTTTACTGGGATTTGCTTCCAACGTCTACAGTAATTCACTTTATTCAAAATTTGGAATTGGTCTGCTAAGACCATATGCTGGCGCCTCCTATTTTGGACAAGGAAATATCGGGATAGCGTCGTACAGTCCTATTGCTTTACAGTATTTAAATCCAGCTTCTCTATCTTATTTAACTCGAACACGATTCGAGGGAAGCTTTTTATATGAGCAAGCTGATGTAAAAGTAGGTGGTGTCTCAGGAAAATTTTCTGATTCCGGATTTAATACACTGCACATCGGTGTTCCGATGACAAAAGGGTATGCCCTTGGGTTCGGTTTGATGCCATACAGCATAATTGCCAACACATATGAAGAAGTTGTGGAAGGATCTTATCGTAGCGAACTGGAAGGTACTGGTGGATTGGAGCGTGCGTTTCTACGTTTCTCCGGGATGGTCGGGAAAAAGTTTGCATACGGTGTTGGTTTGGATGTTTATTTTGGTCGTCTCGAAAGAACATGGCGGGTATATTTTGACGATGCCAGCTACGTGCGGACTGAGGATGTCACATCGACAACAGCGGTTGGTTTGAGTGGGCATTTTGGGTTTTTATTACAACTTCATCAAAAATTAAGCATTGCCGGTATCTTTAATGCTCCTGCTGTTCTGAATACGAAGACGCAGATAGATTACATTTTTCGCACTGAAAATGAGATCAGTGAAAGCAAACTGAAACTTCCACTTATACAAGGTTACGGTATTAATTATCGCCCAAATGAAAAACTTACTCTGCTGGCAGATTTTGAAAATGGAAGCTGGGGAAGCCTTGGAAAAAATGATATCCTCGGAGCCGAGACCACAAACACGAACAGATTGGGAGCCGGAATTGAATATGCGCCTTCACGAAAGATTAGCGCCAGTGGATGGAAAAAAATGAG
>QQUM01000231.1 GCA_008501545.1 Calditrichota bacterium | reverse complement strand
TTTCAGGGACATCGCCTGGAGAAGCGAGGTATTCATAAGTCCGTTGGTGCAACCATCGCTATGGATGTTGTCAGTTTTTCGGTCTCGCCCGGTCAAGCGCACGCGCTTGTTGGAGAGAATGGCGCTGGTAAATCGACGCTGATGAAAATACTTTCCGGCGCCTACACTGCCGATTCCGGCAAAATGCTGCTGGATGGCGAGCCTTACAATCCGAAAAATCCCCTCGATGGCCGCAAACAGGGCGTTGCGATGATTTACCAGGAGCTATCGCTTGCCCCCCATCTTACTGTTGAAGAAAACATCATGTTGGGTGTTGAACCGGTAAAAAATGGTTTCATTCGATGGAAGGAAGTACGGCAGACTGCATTAAAAGCGATTGAACGATTCGATCACCCTGAAATGCAACCGGATGTACTCGTGCGTGATCTCACAGTCGGTGCACAGCAAGTCGTCGAAATCGGACGTTCGCTGGCTATCGGCTGCCGTGTGTTGGTCTTTGACGAACCAACGAGCAGCCTTTCGCAAAAAGATATTCAAAAGCTTTTTGAGATTATTGGTTCATTGAAATCGCAAGGCATTTCCATCATCTATATCTCCCATTTTCTGGAAGAAGTGCAGGAAATCGCTGACCGCTTGACAGTACTGCGTGATGGGACTTCTGCCGGGGGTGGTAATACAGGGGCATTTTCAACAGATGACATCGTGAAAATGATGGTCGGCCGCGAAGTGCAGGACTTGTACCCACGCAGCAAACGCACACCCGGTGAAACAGTTCTGCAAGTAGAAAAACTCGCCGGCATGAAAAAACCACAGCAGGCAAGTCTTGAACTCCACCGCGGAGAAGTACTGGGTATTTGCGGCCTTGTTGGTGCCGGCCGCACCGAACTGATGCGCGTCATCTTCGGGCTGGACCCGGTAAAATCGGGTAAGGTGAAAATCGGCGTCTACGCCGGCCAGGGCTCACCGATGCAGCGCTGGCGCGAAGGAACAGGCATGTTGAGTGAAAACCGAAAAGAAGAAGGCCTGGCTTTGAACATGAGCCTGGCGGACAATGTAACGCTTTCCCGATTAAAAAACTTTGGGCCAATAAACCTTGTTATTCCGCAAAAACAGGAAGCCGCAACCGACAAATGGATCGACCGGCTCGACATCCGCTGCCGCGATGCGGGGCAGGAAGTTGGTGCACTCTCCGGCGGCAACCAGCAAAAGGTCGCCTTCGCCCGCCTGCTGCAACACGATGTGGATATTTTTCTACTCGATGAACCGACGCGGGGTATCGATGTGGCAGCGAAAGCCAAACTCTATGCCGTCATCGATGAAATTGCCAGCGGCATCGGGCACTACAACGGCTCACCACGGGCCGTGTTAATTATAAGCAGCTACTTGCCGGAGTTGTTAGGTATTTGCGACCGTATTGCGGTGATGTCTCGCGGTGTACTCAGTGAAGCGTTGCCAGTGGAGCAAGTCGATGAGCATCAACTCATGCTGGCTGCGACCGGGCAGGGAGAATTATAGTTCTTTAGCCCATTTGAATTCAATACACTTTTACCAATTCTTTGAGCCTGAACCAATGACACGACCACATGCCGTGGGCTCTTGAGTTATTAACTCAGAAGGGAGTCAGATATGGATCAACCACTTTTTTCCCCAGGCGAAGCCATTAATTATGGCTGGCAAAAAACAAAGGAACACATCGCTTTCATGCTCGCGGCGATGATTCTTGTCATCGTCATTCATGCTGCTTTAGCTTTTGCCCAAGTTGCTTTGGAAGATGAGATTTTTCTCGTATTTCTGATGATGGTTGCCGGTTTAGTTATCGGCACGGTAATCGAAATGGGATTCTTTAAAATTGCCTTAAAGGTATATGATGGGCAGGAACCGGATTTCAACGATCTCATAGCCAACTTTCATCTATTTCTCTACTATTTTGCTGCAGGTCTACTCTATGGTGTGATGGTACTCGTTGGCGTTCTTCTCTTCATTATTCCGGGTATTATTCTGGCGATACAGTTTTATTTTGCGTTCTACCTTATCGTGGATAAAGCTATGGGACCGATTTCAGCATTGGAGATGGCCTCCAAACTCTCACGCGGATCGCGGTGGGATCTTTTCGTGTTTTTTCTGGCCTTAATCATTTTAAATATTATCGGTGCAATGCTCCTTCTCATCGGATTGTTTGCCACTATCCCAATGTCGTTGTTTGCGACAGCGTATGTTTACAGAAAACTGCTGGAAGCCTATGAAGCCCACAATACAGAAAGCGTTGTGGCGAGCGAGTAGCATGACAGCGAAGCGTGGTGTATTTAACGTGAGTCAAGCGTAATAAAAATTGTGAAGAAAAGGCAAAATTCTTGAGAACTGGTCCGAAGGCGTCCCGCCGAGGACAACGACTGTTCCACTCGGCGTGACGCCTTCGTTCTGGTTGCATGATGTCTGTCAAAGCATAAAAATTTTATCCTGTTTTAATATTACAATGCTTTTAGCGAACGATGAGCTGGGGGTATCCCGGGATCAGTTTGAATATTACACAACCAGTCAATTCTTTGGATCAAATTACGGCAGAAAAACCAGTTTCATCATTCGCACTTCCACGCCAGCCTGCATGCGACAAAAGTAAATTCCCGCAGCAACCTTATTCATCTCCTTATCGAAGCCGTTCCATTCAGCTTCATGATTCCCTGCATGCTTCTGTTGGTCAGCCAGGGTTATGACATGTTTCCCAATGCTGTTAAAAATGTGCATTTGTACCCGCACCGGGGACGGTATAAAATAATTTATGCGTGTAACTTCATGAAATGGATTCGGGTAACTCTGCGCAAGCAGCACAATTCCGGGCTCGCCATTGAATTCTGCAACCTTATCCGTCTTCGCGTTTGCGGTGCCCGGTGTCGGCACAGAGAAATACTGCAGTGCGGCATCGCCATCAGGAATGCGACCGTAGGAAATATCAGATTGTTGCACAGCAAATTTCAAGGAATCGACACAGACAAGCGCGTCGCCTGTATCAACAAAAACACCGACTTCTTCCCCACTGCCACTAAGTTTGAAATCTACGTGCAATGCACCTTGTGCAGGTTGCCTGTCAGCCCACAACAGAAGATAATCCTTTGGTCCAACGGTGGTTGCGACAGGTGTATTTTCAGGTATCTGCCACATGTTCGGGACGGTTAAATCATCTGTAAAAAACAAACCGGCGATATTTATTGGCACATCCCCACCGTTGTACAATTCGATCCAGTCATCAAATTCGCCCGCTTCATCTCCCAACACTGATTCGTTTAACGCCATAATTTCATTTATTTTTAAGCTGTTATAATCGGCAAATCCAGCCGGTTCAAATTCCGCCTGCAAGTGCGTCGCCGTCGAAATCTGAATGCTTAAACTATCGCTTGATTCGTTATAATCGCCTGTCCATCCGACAAACCGAAAACCCGGTGCGGCGACAGCCTTGCAAACAATGGGAACATTTTTAAGGATCAAACCAGAAAAATCTCCAGGAATTGGAACGGAATTGAGCAAGATCCGGCCACCGGCTGCGTTATTCACAGATAGTTGCAAACGTGCAGTTCCAGACAATCCGAATTTGCTGCTGATATGGCTTCGCACATTTCCCGGCCGTTTTGCAGCAAATTCCCGCATGATGTCAATTTGGGCTTCCCAGGTATTACCGAAGGACATGCTCTGGGGCCACTTCTGTTTATGCCGTGGGACTTCCGGCGCCAGCACTGTTTGAAAACTGTCGATCAATGCCAACGTCCGGTCCAAAGTAAAAGTCGTTTCCAGATAAACAGCGAACCGCTGAATAAACTCTGACCGGAACGTCTCGTTTTCAAGTAACCGGCGAAAAAGCAAGGTCGACCAGGTGGGATTGGCATAATATGTCTGCACTTCCGAGGTAACATTTTCCAGTGTGTTGCTGTCGTACTGTCCCTGCGGATGGGCACCGAAACCAAGATCGGTGTCGTACAGCATCCAGCGCCATTTTGCTGTTTCGCTTTGCGGTCGCCAGTATTTGATGTTGTTTGCCGGCCAGTCGATATTGGCAAAATAAATCTCGGTAATCACATAATTAAGGTACTCATCCATTTGCATCTGCGACAAAACATGGGTGTAATTTTCCGGAAGGCTCATATCATTGTTTTTGACAAAGTCAATTAACGATTCATACACCGTCGCTGTGCCTTCCTTGACTTTAGCATTACCGACAAGCAAATCGATTTTGTCGGGATCGTAGCCATAATTTTGTGCAAAATAATGTTCGTTGTGTTTCTCACGCAGTCCATGAATGCCCCAGTATTCCCCGTTTAAATAAACCACCACCGGCCTGTATGCCTGCCAATCGATATCCATCTGATCCTTGACCAGCGTTTGCATAAAACCATCACGAAAGAGCGTGCGGTAAAAATCCTGTCCACCATTGCGCAGCAGCAGGTTATTAAAACTGGTAATGTTTTTATCCGGGAAAAGCGGGTATTCAATTTTGCTTGCGCCATATTCACTGCGGGCGTAAATCGCAAAAGTTTTCTGCGGATACAGGCGTGTACAGCCCCCTCCGATTTGCATCCCTGCATCGAGCTCGAATCCTGTAACGCCATCTTTTTCCCAAAACGCCAAATGCACAGGGCGTTCCCATGGCTGATTCCAATTCCGTGGCGCTTTCGAGCAATAGCCAGTCACACCATTTGTGCCTTCGACATAGATGCCCGTTTCATCACTCCACAGGTTCTCCGGCTCGGTAACCAGCGACACAACAGGCATGTGTCGCGGTTCGTCGATGAGGAACGTGCGGGTGACAACCGGGCCCGGCATATAATTCACACGAAAGGCACGAGCCCGGACAACCACAGTCTGGTCAATCGTCAAAGGTGATGTGTGGAGAGCAGAATTTTCGGACGGTATGGAACCATCCAACGTGTAGCGTACAACTGCTCTGGGAAAATCAACAGCAAGCTCCACGGATTGCGAACCACTGTAAAAACCGCTTTCCAGGTTGCAAGCCGGTTCCGGAAGTATACCACTGAATCCATG
>QQUM01000167.1 GCA_008501545.1 Calditrichota bacterium | reverse complement strand
TCTCTGCGGTTGCACAAGTAAAGAAGGCAGATTTTTTATTGCACGATGGGCAGAACCAGGCTGCTTTTGAGACGGCAAACACAAAATTACGGTTTGAAAAAATTGGTTACCTACGCCATATTTCCCTTGGGGAAGTGTACTACCGGCTTGAAGAATTTGCCAAAGCATTTGATGCATTTCAAACTGCTTTGGCGAGTGACGATGCCTTAGCGGATTCACTCGTTGCCAAAATTCAATTCAGATCAGCACAAGCAGCCTATCGCCAGGGCAATGCCGGAAGAGCATTACAAGCTTTACGCGAATCCCGGGCCAAAACCACCGATGACCTTTCATTAGCGGCGCTTCAGGAATTGGAAGGTGATATTTACCTCGATCTTCGTGGTGATGCACCGTTTGCAATTCGCGTTTTTTCCCGTTATATCACAACCTGGCCGCACCAGCCGCAAATCGATGATGTTCAGGCACGGCTGGCGCGCAGTTACGAGAAAAAACAAAACTGGCTCATGGCCGCGGACGAATGGCGGCGCTTGCTCAAACTCTATCCCGCCAGCCCTTACGCAGCCGTCGCAACGAACAACGTCGAGCTGATTGAAAAGTACATGCAACCGGATTTATCATCCATCCTGGCAACCGCCCTCGATGAAAATTTCGACAATGAACACCCGAAAATCAGTAAAGTCAAACGACTCATGCTACTGCAAGCATGGGACAAGGCACTTTACCGGCTGCAGAGTATTCAGGATAATGTGGAAGATGCGCAAATCCGTACACAATCCGCCTTGCTTATGGGACAGTGTTATTTTGCCAAGGCAAGCCGGGCACAGCTTCTTGACGATGGCAACGAATTCGCGCTGTTCGATTCAGCAAAAACAGTCCTTGGAAGTCCGGACATCGTTTGGCAGTCCGAACAAGATGTCAGCGACCGTGATCTCATATTGGGTACGATCCAGCTGAAAAATATGCTGGACGACGTTCCAGCCTCCCTGGATGCCATTTCACTACGCCACCCGTTGGATCCGCGATTTACACAAATTCACCGGGTGGTACTTGAGGATAAAGTTGACAAAATCAATGTAGCGGACGATGCAGCCCTTGGCGAGCTTCGACAGCGGCTCGACAACTTTAGCTCCAGCAATGACAAAAACAACGGTGCAGGCATCTATTTCAAAGCGCAACTGGCGCTTGCATTAAAAGATACGGCAGCTACACTGGCCATACTCGAGCAAATAAATGATCAAATGCACTCACTGCAAGCAGCACAAGCTGTAATGTTGCAAGCACAGTTACTCCTGAGGACGAATAGAAATGAAGCTGCAAAAGGCTTGCTGCTCACCATCCGTGAACGATACTTTTATCATGAAATCGCAGAAAAAGCAACGCTCCTGCTCGCCCGTGAAGCCTATGAGCAAGGTGACTATGACGGCGTTCGCAAATGGCTGCACTACATCAAATCGATACACGAACGATCTGTATTTTTTCATAGTTCGCAATTGGATGCCGATGTGCGCTTTCTCATGGCCCAGACGGCATTAGCCGCCGGGAATAAACTTGAAGCATCGCATGCCTATCTCAATTTTTTGCAGCACTACCAACATGATGATCGTGCACCATCCGCGCTTTTCCAGCTGGCAAACCTGGCGGCAGAGCAAAAAATCGTGCATCTCGCCCGCGAGTACTACCAGAATTTTCTCGCACAATACAAAACACATCCACTTGCACCACGAACACGGCTTGCCTTGACAAAACTCGAATTAGAAGAACACCGGTATGTGCGTGCCCGCGAATTGGCATTGCAATGCCTGGCAGAAACCAGTGGTACACCATTGGAAGCCGAGGCGATGCATGATGCCATTTTAGCTCAATTGCGTCAGGGTAATATCAAAAATTCATCGAACGATATTAAATCATTTCGAAAAAAATTTCCGGAAAGCAAGGAGTTTTACGGCACCTTACTTTATGAACTGGGGCAGGCATGGATTCGCGCAAAAAATTTTGGCAAAGCGGAAGATGTTTTCAAAGATTTGCGCAAAGATCTGAAAAACACTGATTTTGCTGTTCGTGGCGAACTTGGTCTGGCTCGCTCCTATCTCCTGCGCAACAAGACCGACGATGGTTTGGAGATACTGCAAGAATTACCACAAAAATACCGTGGTCACGCTTTTCTCCGCTTTGTTTACCTCGAATTGGGTGATTTTTACCAGACTGAAAAAATGTACCAGCCGGCAATAACCGCCTATAACAAGGTTTTGGCCGATACGCTTATCGATGATACATACAAAAACGTGCTGGTCAAATTAATCGATTTGTATGCCAACATCGGCCTGTCTGATGCGGCCATTTCCTATGCGCGCCATTACATTAAAACTTATCCAAACGATTCACGCGAGTTTGCCTATCGTTTAAAAATAGCCACGCTGCACCGGGATAAACGCGATTTCGAACAAGCGATCGCTGTGTACCGTGAATTACTACCGCTTGCCCACGGCGAAGACAAAGCAGAGATTTTATTTTTTCTGGGTGACTCCTACTACAATCTGCGTCGCTACGAGCAGGCAGCAGCAGAGTTTATGAAAATGAAGTATTATGCTCCAAAAACCAAACAGAACTGGCGAACAACCGCATTATTCAAAGCCGGCGATTGTTATTTGCAATTGGAAAATTTGCCCAAAGCACGTGATCTCTTCGATCTTGTTTTACGTCTGGAAGGGGAAGCCAGTGTCTTTGGCCGCTCTGCGAAAAAAAGATTGCAGGAAATCGACGCGGTGCTGCAAAAAAAACAAAGTACCGGCTTTTTTCAGTCAGCACAAACAGGCAGAGCCGTTGTTTAATCCCTTTTCCCTAAATTGATAAAAATATGCCAACAGCGAAAAAAATACAAAACATCGAAAATCTGATTTCCCGACAGCAGCAAAGACTGCTTCTCGTGCGTTTACAAAAAGACGATTTTCAGGCACTGGATGATTTACTTACGCATACGCACAGCTATTTATACAACATTTTGGTGAACATGCTGGGAATGCAGTATGATGCCAACCGTGTATTAAATAATGCCTACCTTCAATTTCTGCATATCCGGAATCGTCTGGATAGCCATAAAGAATTTTTGCCAATTCTCGGCCGAATCGTTTTTGAAGAAGCTTCAAAAGCGCCACGTCGTGGCAAAAGCAAGAAGCGCTTAATCTACGACAAAGCGAATGAGATGCAGTTTATCGCTGAATTGTTTCGGTCGCTATCACAACAACAAAAAATCGTCTGTCATTTTCGACTTCTTGGGGATATGCACTATGATGACATAGCACATGTATTGCGTATGCACACCACGGATGTTTTTTCCCTGCTGGCTGATGCCCGCCATCTCATCTTCAACAGTTTGTTTAAAAAACGACTCGTCTCATGTCCCGAAAACATCAGCAATGACGATCAAAAAGTGCTGCTCGCCCATCCGAATCTGGATGAGCTGAAAAAATATGCCCCTAAAATATCCAAAAAGATAGAAACTGAGGAAGCACTACAGACATTTCTCGAACAAGCCCTGATCATGGACACCAAAGTTGCACAAGCGTTGTTACAAGAAACTGTCGAACCGACCAGTTTAACCGCCGAGCGAAATAAAACAGCTGTTTTTTTGCTAACTAAAATCAAACAGGAAAAACGTGCCGGAAAAAATGATTCACAGCAGTTTTTTACATGGCGCCCTATTTGGCGCACTGCTTTCGCGTTAGCTCTCGCAATTGCCAGTTTTACGCTTTGGAAATGGATAAATCCGGCAGAAAACTTGGAGACGAAATCAAATATCCTCCAGAATTCAACTATTGCCATGCTGATGAATGCGCACAATGAAATAACAAAAAATTCATCCAGCGACAGTATGAAAGACCAAACGCAATCCGCAGCCCCGGTAAACGCCCAAAGCGCTGAGTTTACCAACCAGTACAAGGATATTACAGCAAAAAATGGGACTGGGCAGCCTGAATACAATCTTGAAGCGTACGAACTGATAGACCGGAGAAAAGAAATAGCCAGCGCAATGACGGCCACCGTCCGCACACCTCAGCCGCTCAATCCCTATGCCGCCACACTGCGCAAGCAGGATTTCATTCCTTCCGTTGCAAAAAAAATTAAATTGTGGGAAAATTTCCTGGAGACAACCTCGGATTCCAGCATGTATTTTCCGCATATCATTGAAAACCTGGCGGTCCTGTACCTGCAGGCGGCAGATTCGAGCAAAGATGCGCTCCATCTCGCTGACGCGGTCGCCTGGTTTTTCAATAATGAACAAATCTTAGCCTCTTTTTATAGCGATTCTGTCTACACCTTCAAACTGGACTCGCTGCAAGAGGCATTGCGGGCCGCTCGTTTAGGCCGATAAGAAATGAATGCAAATAACGCTTTGACTACCCATGCCTGAAAAAAACATAGCCCAATTTGAGAATCCCCAGGAAAAAACACGTTATGTGCGTACGATGTTCGATCGTATCTCCACAAAATACGACTTAATGAACCGCTTGATGACTTTCGGTCAAGATGTACGTTGGCGTAAATTAGCCATCGAACAAACAAAAGTTACAAAAGACGGAAAATTGCTGGATATCGGGTGTGGGACTGGCGATCTTGCCTTTGATGCCCTGAAAGTCGAACCGGAACTTGTTGTTGCCGCGGATTTCAGCATTGAGATGGTACGCGTTGGCCAACATAAAAAAAATGGCGCCCACAACCCTGTTTTTACTGCAGCAGATGGCATGGCTCTCCCCTTCACCGACAACACATTCGATGCAGCTGTCACTGGGTTTGTCATGCGAAATGTGGCGGATGTCGATCAATTTATTCGAGAGATGGTTCGCGTCGTGCGCCCTGGCGGCAAAGTTGTGATCCTGGAAATAACTCCATTCAATAATCCATTCCTGAGGCCCTTTTATCGTTTTTATTTTCACAATATCGTGCCATATCTCGGTGGCCTCGTCGCCGGAGACCGTGAGGCATACACCTATCTGCCAAAATCAGTGGAAATATTTTTAACCGCGGCTGAACT
>QQUM01000649.1 GCA_008501545.1 Calditrichota bacterium | reverse complement strand
CCGCTTTTCCCCAGTCATATCGTGTGTAAAAAGCGCCGGTTTTGATATCGCCGATGTTGCCAATCTTTTCCATTTCGGTGATAATACCCGTCCAGTTGGCAATACACTGCCCAAGCCAGAAACCATAGAGTTTCTCAGCATATTCGGCGCGGGAAATGGTACGATACGTAGAATCCGGGGTAAATGGTTGGTAAACGAAATTGGGATCAGCCCCAACTTCTGTTTGCATGGGTGTCTGGCAAGAGTACAGGAAAATAAAAGAGATGCATGAACTGTAAATTCCAAGAATAAATGAGCTGTTTTTCATAATAATTCATCTTTCTTTGTAAGAAGTGGGGCTGTGTCAAAACATGAATCTGTGTTATAAAAAAATTTATGAATACATACAGAATCTTTATAGTTAAGAATCCACCTCGAAGCATCCTGAGTAATCCCGCGCATTTTGCGGGATGTATCGAAGGGTGCGTGCTCAGGAATGCACCCTTCGATACGCCCCGCTTAAAAGCAGCGGGACTACTCAAGATGCTTATTTATGAAATAAACTAAAATCCTGTTAAGCATACGGTTTTCTGAATTCTTATTCACTACTTTGATGTTTTGATACAGCCCCTCTTATCATACAAGAACAAATATTTCGCGACCTTTACCTAAATCCAATCCTGTTTTTCCACGGGAACGGTCAATTTATTTTCACTGCTCCCCGTGTGCGCCGTCGTTTTCGGTTCAAACAGTAAAACATACGCTTCGTCTGCAGCTTCCGGTTTGTGCTCAATACCTTTCGGAACGATGAGGCATTCGCCTTCATCAATGCAAACACGCCGGTCACGAAAATGAATGACGATGCTGCCTTTGATCACCTGGAAAAATTCGTCTTCGTGTTCGTGGGCATGCCAGACAAACTTGCCTTTAAATTTGGCTAATTTAATGTACTGGCCATTGAGCTCGCCAACGATTTTTGGTGACCAATACCCTTCGATCAATTGAAATTTTTCTTCCAGAGTTATCTTTTGCATGCAAACCTTCCAAAGTCAAACCTGTTTTGATAAATTAACTGCCGCTGGTCTCAGCATTATCACCATGGAGACTCCATCATAAAATTTGAGAAAATAAGGATTTCGCTTATTCCGTGGATATCCAATAATGCCCTGCACTTAATTCGAAAGGTGATATGTCAGTCATTTTTTGCAAAACATCTTTCTTCGCATCCCGGATGACCAGCACGTGTCCCTGCCTGACAGGCAATTTGACCAATGCAGTGGTTTCCACGGGAATCACGATTTCAAATTCCTTCCTTGCACCGTCACTCTTCCAATTGGAGACGATTTCGCCATGCGGAGAATGGTAGGAACACCTCACCGAATCCAATCCTTCAGGCAGAGCTGGATTAATGATAAATTTTTTAAAACCCGGATGCTCCGGAAGCGGCCGAATACCGCCAAGCCATTTGTAAAACCATTCCGAGACTGAACCAAACATCGGGTGGCAATTAGAGTAAGTATTGTCACTCTCTTTCCAGGTTTCCCAAATCGTCGTTGCCCCGCGATCAATCATAAATCCCCAGCCGGGATAAGTCCTGCTGTTGACGATTTTATACACCTTGTTAGCATGCCCCGCTTTCGATAGCGCTTCGAGGATGAATTTTGTACCAAATATTCCGGTAATAAAATGCCCGGCCGGCGCATTTGTGAGTGCAGTGAGCAAGGAATCAACACCCGACTGTTGTTCCGATTCAGGCAGGATATTGTAATAAAGCAGCGTGGCGAACAAGGTTTGTCGGTTGATCTCATTTTTGATTGGCTGCTGCCAAAATCGATCTCGAATGAGTCCGGATAATTTGTTGGCCAGTGACCTGAATTTCTGTTCATTCACTGCATCTTCCATGACTGCTGCAAATTTCTCCATAATCCGCGCACACTCGAGATAGTGCGCGGTTCCGGTTAACGCAACCGGCACTGGTTTCAGCGACTCGTGGTCACTTAATCCTTTCTCAACCATACCATCGGGATGGATGCGTGCGACTTTTTCCATCCAGGCCAGATCGCGATCATACAATTCTCTGATGATATCCGTGTCGTTATAATATAAATAGAGATTGTATTGTGTGGTTAAAAAAGCCGATTCCCAGCTCAAACCGCAATATTGTATGCCGACAAAAGGCGCAGTATCGATAAATCCGGTATCGTTAATGGCGTCAACCCAGTCGTAAATCGTCTTTCGATAGAAGGACTGCATATCAAAATTGTAGATGAAGGCTTCGCTGGTGGCATTGAGATCACCACCGTAACCGAATTTTTCGCGGGCCGGGCAGTCGGACTGCACGCTTAACAAATTGGAAAGAAACGTCCGTTCCGTCGCATCCTGGATGGAATTGATGAGTTCTGACGAACTGGAAAATGTATTTTTGTTTTCAACATTGGTGTTCAGCGCCAGGCCTTCAATATCCAAAAACAATGGTTTTTGCTTCAGTCCGGAAATTTCAATGTAGCGGTAGGTATGAAAAGTAAATTCAGGACTGTACAAGACATCTTTTTCTTTTCCGAAAATATAGGTATCCGCTTGCCAGGCGGTATCCGGCGCGCCGGGGCCGCCTTTGCCTGGCTTTTTAATTTGGCCGGCAACTGTTGTCATCGGATTGAGATCGCCATTTTCATAAACGCGCTCACCGAAGCGGATCGTCACGGAATCTCCAGGTTCGCCTGTGAGACGAATACGGAACAATCCGGTGAAATTCACACCCATGTCAGCAAGATATTTTCCACCGGCAAGCGCCTTAATTGCAACTGGTGTTTTGATATCTGTGATTTGAACAGGCGGAAAAAACGCTTCCTGCAGTACACCACCAGGGCCATTCTGTTCGACAGCATTCATCCATTCTGCATCATCGAAACCAGCCTTTTCCCAATTGGGGATTTCATAATTTGCATCGTACACTTCACCCAAATACACATTATTTTTACGAACCGGCCCGGATGCATATTTCCACAAACGATCGGTTGTGATTTCTTCGACGTCTCCGTTTTCATACTCAATACGCAGTCTGGCGATGAAAACCGGGTTGCCGGTAGGGAGAAATTTTCGCAGATTAAGATAGCCCCACATGGTCATCGGTAACGGATTGTAAAAGCCGTTGCCCAGGGTAACACCAATGCAATTCATCCCGGATTTCAATGATTTGGTTAAATCATAGGATCTGTAATAAACGCGTTTACTGAAATCTGACCAGGCAGGATCGAGGTAATCTCTGCCAATTTTTTCCCCGTTTAGTTTAGCACTGTAATATCCGGCAGCCGTAATTGTCAAGGTTGCTGAGCGGACTTGTTCCATCACGGTAAATTCCCGCCGAAACATGGGAGCTGGATTATCACCGTAAAGTTCGATTTCGGATTGCATCGAATCGAAGTGGGTTCCAATCCACAAGCTGTTGGCAAGTTCATTGTTGTTTTTTTCTGAGGCGATGCATGCTGTATCAAAGCCGATACCGGCCATATTCAGGATGAATAAAAAAAGCATTATTGGCCATCCTTTGCCAAAATTTTTGTGCTGGTAGTAATAACTTTCTGCATTCATCAACAGAAAACGAAAAGAGAAAAATTTCGATTTGATCTGCACAATCAGTTCTCCAAATTATTATGTAATTGAGCCCGGTAATCGCAGAAAATGAAATCAAAAGAAACGCAGCAAGGTGAATATTTCCAGTTATTCTAAGAAGAACTGTGCACTGTTCCAAGGAAAAGTTGAATTAAGAAGGGAATTATCGCAATACAAGAATTGAATTATGGCCAGGACGACCATTCGTGGTGACAAGACAGATGCACGTAAAAGTGGGGCTCAAGAAAAAAGATGGGGGCTGTGTCAAAACATGAATCTGTATTATAAATATACAAATTTATGAATACATGCAGAATCTTTATAATTAAGAATCCACCTCGAAGCATCCTGAGTAATCCCGCGCATTTTGCGGGATGTATCGAAGGATGCGTGCTCAGGAATGTACCCGCACCTTTCGATACGCCCCGCTAAAAAGCAGCGGAGCTACTCAAGATGCTTATTTATGAAACAAAGTAAAACCCTGTTAAGTATACGGTTTTCAGTATTTTTATTCACTGATTTGATGTTTTGATACAGCCCCATAGAATTCAATAACGCTGACAGGGTTTCGGACCCTGTCAGCGTTAGGCTTATTGGGAAAGGTACGACGCACCTTGAACCACTGACGCACACTCCTTTCCGTATTAATGGGAAGCTGTCACCCCAAGCTCCGACTTACAGTCCCACCACGAAAAAGAAATCGAAACCTTCCTGAAAACCTGCCGTACATCTGCCCCAAACACAAAATCAAGCAGATATCAACAAAATCGATTAATAGAAATTATTAAAAAAGAAAATACAAACCGGAGCTGAAAATGAAAACTTTTAAGGCATTCAATCCCTTGGGAGTGGAACCCGGAAAAATCAAAGAGACTTCGGAAAGCCGTGCATTCTGGCAGTCAATTAAACCGGATGAATTAACAAAAACAAAAAATTCGAAATATGATTTAAAGAAGCAATACGCCGCAACAATGGAAATGGCTACGGCTGCCTCATTGCTGCTGGTAATTTGTGCATTTTTAACCTTGCGCAACCTTGAAACCGTATCACAACATTTTGCACCCGATATGCAACAACTCATCGTTGAAGAAATACCGATTACAAAGCAAATCCGTAAATTGGCTGCGCCACCACGTCCAGCAGTCCCAATTCCTTCGGAAGATGAAGATATTCCTGAAGATGAGACAATTGATGATACAGATGTCAATTTTGCTGAAATTCCACTACCACCGGAAAAGCCAGTTATCAAGGATTCAGAAGATATATTTGTTGTCTATGATACACCGCCGAAACCTGTGGGTGGTTACCGTGCCATCTATGAACGCATCGTATATCCCGATGTTGCCAGGATGGCCGCAATCGAGGGTACCGTGGTGCTGCGACTTTTGATAAACTCACAAGGTAAAGTTGAGAAAGCTGAAGTTATCAAGGATTCGGGATCCAGCGT
>QQUM01000345.1 GCA_008501545.1 Calditrichota bacterium | reverse complement strand
ACACTGGATCAAAACAAGAATTTTCTTGGCATTCCAGCCGAGCTTTCAAACTTTGAAGATTCAAAGGGTGTCGTTTGGCCAATTGCCCACGAAGCTACAACATCCTATGCAAAAGGCACCGCAAAAGGCCCGGAAGCTCTTCTTGAAGCGTCCCGGCAAGTCGAATTCTGGGACGATGAGCTGGATATGGAAACGTGTCAGCATGGAATCGCTACGCTTCCAGTTTTTTCTCGGTACGATTTGCCGCATGCTGAAGCCATCGACACCTTGGAAAAAATGGCAAAGGAGTTGTTCGGGCAGAGGAAGTTTGTACTTTCCCTTGGTGGCGAGCATAGTGTGACAATTCCGCTGGTCCGCGCTGCGGCATCTTGTTTTGAAAATCTGTCTGTTTTGCAACTCGATGCCCACAGTGATCTACGCGACAGCTATGAAGGATCATTCTTAAATCATGCTTGTGTAATGGCGCGTGTTAATGAAGTATGCCCCTTTGTCAGCGTCGGATTGCGCAGTGGCATCAAAGACGAAGGTCGAGGGATTCGCTCTGATGCACGCCTTTTTTACGCCGGAAAAATGCAGCACGATCCGAACTGGATGCAAGAAGCCATCGATGCATTAACGTCAAACGTTTATCTCACTTTTGATCTCGATTTTCTCGATCCATCCATGATGCCGGCTGTGGGGACACCAGAACCCGGCGGATTTCACTGGTATGAAACGTTGGCATTTTTGCGCATGCTTTTTCAGCAGCGCAATGTTGTTTCGGCCGATATCGTTGAACTTATGCCAATCCCCGGTTTACAGCATCCGGATTTTCTCGCAGCGAAGCTGGCTTATAAGATGTTCGGGTACAATTTTTTTCATCTTTCAGCTTGACAAATAATTTAAAAATGGTTATCATCGTAGTCTGAAATTTTATGCGAAGGAGGCATAGAGCGTTGAAAACATATATCCCTAAAGTCAGCGAAATTAAGAAAGACTGGTACATAGTCGATGCTGACGGATTAACTCTTGGTAGATTGGCGAGCAATATCGCCCAGATTTTACGCGGCAAGCACAAGCCGATGTTTACGCCGCACATGGATACAGGTGATTTCGTCATCGTCGTAAATGCGGAAAAAATAGCCGTGACCGGTAAGAAAACTCAGGACAAATTATATAGCCGTTATACCGGGTATCCAGGTGGATTGCGACAGATTACTTTTGAAGACCTCGTGCGGAAACATCCGGACAGAATTATTAAAAAAGCAGTCTGGGGAATGCTACCGCATAACCGCCTTGGCCGCAAAGTTATAAAGCACTTGAAAGTTTATGCAGGTTCGGAGCATCCTCATCAGGCGCAACAACCGCAAGAAATGAAATTTTAGTTTAGATAGAGAGATTAGAAATTTATGAAAACAAATGCTTATGCCGCAACAGGTCGTCGTAAAGGTTCTGTCGCTCGCGTCAGGTTGATGCCGGGAACAGGCAGTATCACGATCAACAAGCGTGAATGTCTTGATTATTTAAAACGCGAAACACTAAAGATGATTATCGAGCAACCCTTCGAAACCACAGATACAATTGGGAAATTCGATGTGGTCGCAACTGTACACGGTGGCGGTTTGACAGGACAGGCAGGGGCGATGCGTTTGGGGATTGCACGAGCTTTGCAAACATTTGATGATGAGTTGCATACATCTTTGAAACGTGCCGGCTTCCTGACACGCGATGCCCGGATCAAAGAACGGAAGAAATACGGACTTGCCGGCGCTCGCAAGAGATTTCAATTCTCGAAACGATGATCTCAAAATTTTTTTTAAAAATACATACAACCCGTTCCGGATACCTGGAATGGGTTTTTTGTGATAAATAGCACAGTTTCATAAACACATCACACACATTGGTTCGTTTCGCCGTGGGTGCTTTTAAAAACAAAAGTTCGGTGATGGCAAAAAATCAATGGTGGTTTAACCCCAAAAATATGGAGAAGTAAGTGAAAGAAATTCAACTCAACGATCTGCTCGCTGCTGGTGTGCATTTTGGACACCTGACCCGCCGCTGGAATCCCAAAATGAAAAAATATATTTTCATGGAACGCAACGGGATTCATGTAATCGACCTGAAAAAAACCCTGAAACTTATCCTGGAAGCGCAAACTGCAATGGCCGAAGTCGTTCGCGGTGGAGATTCGGTTCTTTTTGTCGGAACAAAAAAACAGGCGCGTGAAATTATTAAGGCAGCCGCTGAAAAAACAAATATGCATTATGTTACCGAACGCTGGCTCGGTGGAACACTCACCAATTTCTCGACAATCAAGAAAAGCATCAAGCGGATGAAAAATCTCGAGAAAAAAGCCACTGACGGAACTTATGATAAAATTACAAAGAAAGAAATCCTCTCAATCGAGCGTGACCTGGAGAAACTCGACCGGGTGCTTGGTGGAATTCGTGATATGAACAGACTGCCTGGTGCAGCGTTTGTTGTTGATCCCAAAAAAGAAGCGATTGCTGTTGCGGAGCTTCGTCGTCTGGATATTCCGGTGTTCGCTATCGTCGATACAAACTGCGATCCAAGCATGGTAGATTATCTTATTCCTGCGAATGACGATGCGTTTAAGTCAATTGCATTGGTTGTTGACGCTATAACGGATGCAATCCTCGAAGGGCGTAGTGGAGTGGAAGAGAAAAACGCAGCTCAGGCTGAAGAGAAAAAAGATGACGAAGGGGAGACAACCGAAGAAGTTGTTGCCGAAGTTGAAGAAGAAGCAACTGAAAAGTAATGCCAGTAGTGCACCGAACCGAAATTTTTGCGTGTTCGGATTTTAGTCGATTTTAATAGAACTGTTTACAAATATTTGCAATTTGGAGAAATAGATATGGCAATTTCAGCAGCCGATGTGAAGGCCCTCCGTGATATGACCGGAGCTGGAATGATGGATTGTAAGAAAGCATTGATGGAAGTTGAAGGCGATATGGACAAAGCAGTGCAGTATTTGCGCGAAAAAGGTGCTGCTATTGCTGAGAAAAAAGGTGGCCGTGCAACGAATGACGGGATTGTAGAGACTTATGTTCATGCTGGTTCCAAGCTCGGAGTAATGGTTGAGATAAACTGTGAAACCGATTTTGTTGCAAAAACCGATGATTTTAAAAATTTAGCTCGTGATATTGCAATGCAGATTGCAGCAGCAAGCCCTGTGGCTGTAAACCGTGAAGAAATTCCCGCAGAGCTGGTTGCAAAAGAACGTGAAATTTACACCCACCAGGCGAAAAATGAAGGGAAACCAGAGAAGATTATCGATCGCTACGTTGATGGTAAATTGAACAAGTTCTATCAGGAAACAGTTTTGATGGAACAGGGTTTTGTAAAAGATCCGAAGAAATCAATCAAAGATATCGTTACGGAAACTATTGCAAAACTTGGTGAAAATATATCCGTTCGTCGTTTCGTACGTTTTCAGCTTGGTGAAGAACTGTAAGCTGTCCTTATTTCTCTATCTTTTGCAGCGGCAAATATTTATTTGCCGCTTTCTCAAGTCCTCAAAATTTTAAATGTGGGTTACTCAATGGCTGATTTGAAATATAAACGTGTACTCCTGAAATTGAGTGGTGAAGCCCTGATGGGAACGCAGGGTCTTGGCATCGACCCACAAATCGTTGAAAATCTTGCGAAAGAAATTAGATCGATTCGGGAATTGGGCGTTGAACTTGCTATTGTTATTGGTGGTGGTAACATATTCCGGGGACTTTCTGCCAGCGCTCGAGGTATGGATCGTGTTCAGGCTGATTATATGGGCATGTTGGCAACTGTCATCAATTCACTGGCCTTGCAGGATTATCTCGAACGATATAATGTTTATACGCGTGTTCAGACAGCCATTAAAATGGAAGAACTGGCTGAACCCTTTATCAGGCGACGGGCCGTCCGCCATTTGGAAAAAGGCCGTGTCGTTATATTTGCATCCGGTACTGGGAATCCGTATTTTACAACAGATACAGCTGCCGCATTGCGTGCAGTGGAAATAGAAGCAGATGTGATTTTGAAAGCAACAAAAGTTGATGGCGTGTATGATTCGGATCCAATGAAAAATTCTTCCGCCGTGAAATATGATTTTATGTCGCACATCGACATCATCAAAGACGGCTTGAAAGTTATGGATTCGACTGCTGCAACATTGTGTATGGATAACAATCTGCCTCTAATCGTGCTCAATATGAATAATACAGGTAATCTTCGCCGGGCAATTCTCGGTGAGCAAATCGGAACTCTAATTTCGGGGAGCTAGTATGAAAACTCACGAAATAGTAAAAGATGTGCAGGGCCGGATGGATAAAACAGTTGAAGCCATTCGTGATGAATTGTCAAAAATACGCTCTGGAAAAGCAACACCTACTTTGCTTGATCCTGTCCGTGTCGATGCATACGGAAGCAAGATGCCACTGAATCAGGTTGCGAGCGTGTCAACACCGGATCCCCGAATGATTCTCGTCCAGCCGTGGGATAAAAGCTTGATTGGTGCGATCGAAAAGGCTGTGATGACATCCGATTTGGGGCTGAATCCGGCAAACGATGGGACGGTAATTCGAATTCCTTTACCAGCTTTAAATGAAGAGCGTCGTAACGAGCTTGTGAAAGTCTGTCGCAAAATTGTAGAAGAAGGCCGTATCGCTCTTCGTAACATTCGGCGTGATGGAAACGACCAGTATAAAAAACTGGAAAAAAATCATGAAATGTCGGAAGACGAAGTGCACAACCATCTGGATGAAATACAAGAGGCGACGGATGCCCATGTAAAAAAATTGGAAGCTATTCTTCAACATAAAGAAACTGAAATCATGGAAGTCTAGGTTTTCTTGTTTAGAATTTAAAGCCTGTGAATGATATATTTACAGGCTTTTTTTGTTTAATACATCCATGAAATGGAATGTCCGCCGTTAAAGCCAATGATGTTTCCTTGCAATGCTGAAGGTTGGCGAAGCATAATGTTAATAAGATGTTTTGTAATGTTTTCAGGCAAATGATTTCCTTTGCTTTCAAAAAGTGTCCTGCAGGATGACAGATG
>QQUM01000053.1 GCA_008501545.1 Calditrichota bacterium | reverse complement strand
TGTTTTGTATCGACTGGTAGCTTATGAAATTTTCTTTTTGATTCCAGCGCGGTGGTCCAGATTTATACGCCCACCACTGTGCTGTTGTGTCATTTGGGGGATAATGGGTCAGTTGCTTCCGGTCGGAGCCGTCTGCGTTTATTATATACAGCTCGTCGACAAATCCCTTCTCCCGTTTGGATTTCTTCATTCCACCACGAAAAACGACTTTTTCTCCATTCGGTGAAAAGAGCGGGTCGCTGGCATAAGGAAGACCCGGATCAAGTCTGCTTAGCAGGTTGCCGTTTGCATCAATTATATTGAATACGGAATCCACGGATTTATGAGGATTGATAATGAATTCACTTGCATTCTTCCTGCTCGAAAACCAGCTGTCGCGAAGACGACGGTCAGAAATTTTGCGGATATTCCTCCCATTGCCGTCCATCTCGTACAAAAAATAAATACGGTGGGTTGTATCGCGATCGGAGATGAAATAGATTTTATCTTTGTACGCGTAATAAACCCAGTCGAGACCTTTCCAGTTGGATATATTTTTTTTGTTGTTTCCGTCGAGATTCATCGTGAATATTTCATAATCATCTGCATCGGCATTTTACAAAACATTATAGGCTATTTTATAATTTTTTTCTGTTAAATAGTCGCCTGTTTTGGTTGATTCATTATCAGGCGTGCCACAACCGACAAGTATAAAAGTGAAATACAATAGCAATTTTGGTTTCATAAATTTTACCTGCCTATCTCATATTCACGCTTCTAACGTTTATATTCAGTCACTTTCTCTTGTTAAACTTGATGAAACACCAATTTATCATTATCGCCATATCCCAAGTACAAATCCAATCAAAGTAAAATAAACAACAATATATCCGCCGTTAATGAAAATATATTTCCAGGAACGCTGTTCAAACATGGCGATAATTGCAAAAATCAACGCTGCCCAGCCGAATCCGGCAAGAAATCCTGCAGTCGTTCCCCACACCCAGTTGGTTTTTGCATCACCGAGAAAAAAGGCCAGGTTGTAGCAAATAATGAGTGCGAGTACAAAAGTGAGAGAGTAAAGTTTGGCCATGTTTACTTTCGCGACGGCGTCTTCGGTAAGGTTGTTTTCTTTTAACCAGGATTTGTAAAATAAAATGGGTGAATACCAGAGACCGCCAACAACAAGATTAAGTACTGCACATAGCCAGACTGCCCAATGATTGATAACCATCGATTCCATAAAACCTCCGCTTGTTAAAATTGTTTGATGAAAAATAAGCAATGAGAAAGGGTGAAATATTGGAAAAAATTTACCTTTCTGAAAAAATGGGGATGTAGTTCGGATATTTCCCCCTATTCTGCAGATAATCCGATGGATTCATGTCGGCGAAAATTTTGAATTCATTGATGAAATGCGCCTGATCGTAGAAGCCACAATCGTAGCTGATGCTCATCCAATCGATATTTTTGAATTTTTCGATTTCCTGCAGTGCTTTGTTAAATCGCACGACACGTTGATATTTTTTAGGGGTGAGTCCAACGAATTTTTTAAAAATTTGAATAAAGTGTTTTTGCGAGTACCCGGTTTTTTCTGTGAGCTTATTGATGGTTGTCAGAGATGGAAAAGAGTTTAAGGTGGCAATTGAGTAATCAACAACAGTTTCCGCTAATGTTGCCTGATGAAGGTGTTGGAGGAGCCATTGACCTACGAGCGCGAACATTGTGTCCGGCGTTCTCTGGTAAAGAAGCCGTTCACGAAGTTCCAGTATCTCTTTACCGAAAATAAATTCGGCATCAATAATCGTGTCCGTTAACTCGAGCAGTGGCAGTTGCAGGAATGGATAACTGCCATTAGCTTTGAAGCGTATGACAATCATTCGGGAATGTTTTTCCGCGCTGTAACAGATAAAGGATGTTTGCATGCCCGAAATCCATGCATTGATGCATTTCGTTTGCGGTGTTAATGTGGCATTATCGAATGTGTAGCGTGGAATAGCATCGAGCTCGATGACGAGGTTGATCGAGGCGTCCGGTAGTAATTTTTCGATTGAATGTTCGGGGTTGTAACCGCTGTAATATGTAAAAGAGTCAATGAATTGATTTAGCGGCGATTGGGGTTGGGATGTATGAAAAATCATATTTTTGGATTCGATGGTGTCAGTGATTTATTCTGAAATTATATTAATGTAAGATATTATTGTAAATTACAAAAAGAAAATTATCTGCTTGGGAATTCCAAATCTTTTCTATTTTGCTTGTAGGAATTATTTAGAAAAAAATATCTAATTTGTGTAAAAAGTTATATTTATTTTAATTTGCTGCTTGCTTATTAAGATGGATTGTGCTTTTTTTATCACTTTATTAACTTAACTGCAATTGACACATATGAACAGGAGACAACAGGTAATGCCAGTATCAAAAAAAATTTTCCTGACAGAAGAAGAAAGCCCGAGACAATGGTATAATATTCAGGCAGACATGCCAAATCCTATGCATCCGCCACTGCACCCGGGGACGAAACAGCCCGTGGGACCAGAAGATCTCGCACCGATTTTCCCAATGGAATTGATTAAACAAGAGGTTTCAACCGAACGTTGGATCGACATTCCCGATGAAGTGATGGACGTCTATAAAATCTGGCGCCCATCTCCGCTCGTTCGAGCATACCATCTTGAGAAAGCATTGGATACGCCGGCGAAAATTTATTATAAAAATGAGGGTGTGAGCCCGGCAGGTTCCCACAAACCAAATACTGCGGTGGCACAAGCTTATTATAACAAGCAAGAAGGGGTTAGCAAGATTACCACTGAAACCGGCGCCGGTCAGTGGGGAAGTGCGCTCAGTTTTGCCTGCCAACTCTTTGGAATTGAACTGGAAGTGTTCATGGTGAAGGTCAGCTACCAGCAAAAACCCTATCGCAAAATGTTGATGAATACCTGGGGTGCCCAGGTATTTGCATCACCGACAGATATGACGGAAGCTGGTCGCAGGATTCTTGCAGAAAATCCTGATAGTTCAGGAAGTCTGGGTATTGCAATTTCAGAGGCTATTGAACGCTGTGTAACCGCAGGAGATGCCAAATACAGTCTCGGCAGTGTGCTCAATCACGTGCTCATGCACCAAACCATTATCGGACTCGAAGCGATCAAGCAATTTGAAAAAGCCGGCGATATGCCGGACATCGTCATCGCGCCGTTAGGTGGTGGATCAAATTTTGCCGGTATCTCGTTTCCTTTTCTCCACAAGAATTTCACCGAAGGCAAAAACATTCGCTGCATTGCGATCGAGCCGGCATCTTGCCCGAAACTCACCAAAGGCGATTTCCGCTATGATTTTGGCGATACCGCTGGCATGACGCCATTGATTCCAATGTACACGCTTGGTCACAATTTCGTTTCCGCACCGATCCACGCTGGCGGACTGCGTTACCACGGTGCCAGTGCTCTTGTAAGCCAGTTGCTTAAAGATAAACTCATTGAAGCGCAAGCCTATCAGCAGATTCCCTGTTTTGAAGCCGGTGTGTTGTTTGCCAAAACCGAAGGCATCATTCCAGCTCCGGAAACAACCCACGGTATCGCTGCTGTGATTGAAGAAGCCAAGCGCTGCAAAGAAGAAGGCGTTTCCAAAACCATCCTTTTCAATTTCAGCGGTCACGGGCATTTTGATATGGCTGCCTATGGTGATTATTTCGACGGCAAGTTGAGCAATCACAATTTTACCGATGAGGATTTGAAGGCGAATTTGAAGGAATTGGATACCCCGACGATTGACTGATTTTGATGCTCGCAGTCACTGATTTGTGGCTGCGAGTTCCTGCCTTTCGCTCTTGCTTTGTATTCATTTCGATCTACTCAATTCAAATATACACCTTAAAATGCTTTAAGCATTCTGTTATCATACCAGAGTTCACTTTCCCGTTAAATCACTCTTTTACAGGATTGGTATCCTGTTTCAATTTGTCAACCAGGCCGATTTTGTGTTTCAGTAATGGATTTAACAGCTGAAGGATGCCTGCAGGACAATTTGTTCTTCCTGTTTGATTTTGAAAGTCCACTCGAATTGACTCATTCTTCCGGTTGCTCTTTTTTCTTGCAATTTATTTTGAATCATATATATTTGCGATTGTTTTACAAGTAAAACAAATGATTTTATAATAATTCTTTTGAATGGTTTATGGTTTTTGGATTGCAATTTAAAATATGGAGTTGATTGGTGAAATACATAGTTACAGGTTTTACGCTGTTCATTATTCAACTTGCTTTTGTTGTCGTATTGCAGGCACAAACGACGCAGCAGGATTCTTTGCGTGAACTGGCCCGTCAGATTTCAATCCTGGTTGAAGAGTTGGAAAATCAAAAGCTCGACGAAGTTTCTGAAAGGAGATACGAAAGCAAATTTGGACTTGGACCAGCTGCTTCGCAGGTTTATTTTTTGCGCAAAAGCGGTCCGTCCATCGCCGGTTACGGGGAAGTGGTTTATGAAAATCATGCAACGGAGAACGAAGATGGTTCGCCATCAAACAAGCAGGATAAAATAGATTATTTACGTCACATCATCTATCTGGGATATCGATTTAATGAAAGGTTCATCTTCAATGCTGAACTTGAATTTGAACATGCAAAAACGGGGGATGGACAACCCGGAAGCGTCTCTGTTGAGTTCGGTTATATCGATGCGATGTTGCAACCTCATGTAAATATTCGTGCAGGTATGCTTTTAGTCCCCGTTGGCATCATCAATGAATACCATGAGCCGGCAACTTATTGGGGAGCACTTCGCCCGGAAACAGAAGCGGCGATCATTCCCAGCACATGGCGTGCAAATGGCATTGGTGTTCATGGCGGATTTGGAAATGGATTTGGGTATCGGCTCCTTGTCGTTGAAGGGCTCAATGCCAGTAATTTTTCTGCCGACGGGATTCGAAGTGGCCGGCAAAACGGGGCAAAAGCCATTGCTGAAGATTTTGCAGTGACCGGACGATTCGATTACACCGGGATTCCTGGTTTGAATGCTGGTGTTTCGTTTTACACTGGCAACAGCGGACAAACCATGACAGGCTCA
>QQUM01000038.1 GCA_008501545.1 Calditrichota bacterium | reverse complement strand
TACCTCCTGGAAAATGGATTGACTACCAAAGCGGACAGATTTTTCCGGGGCGACAATGGCATCGATTACAGTGCGGCGAGCTGCCAGGGATTCTTCTGGTTAAAAACAACACGGCCATCCCACACATAACACCAGCAATTTCGACTGATTTTTTAGATTGGGGAAAAATTGAATGGAAGATCTACTCGGACAGCAAAAATACTATCGAAGGATTCTTATATTCGCCTAAAAATCAGAAATTTGAAAAACATAAAATAAAGTAAAACGATGCACAGATTTATTCTTTGTGCATTCATTCCTTAAAAAAAATGCAGGTTTGCTACAGTTTGCCTATTTTAAAGTATGCAACCTTCACAAATTAAGGTCATCAATTGTATGGTGTTCTGAAATTAATACCCGGATAACTTCGTGGCTTCGCTGGTTTCTGAATTGTTGAGCCGATTACGAGGACAATTCGGATTATGAGTACAAGAAAAAGTGTAGTGTCAAAAGTTCGATGAAAAAATAAAAAGCCCAAATCGTCTCATGCAATCGGCACGGGGTCTGGGTTACAGTCTTTCATTTTGACGACCTTTTTAGCCTTGCCCCTTGTGGGCAAACAGGAGGAGAACCAAATGCAACAATCACTCGCTTCCGTTTTGCTCTTTTGTTTATTTTTACCATTCCCATCTCCCGCAGAAGAAACCTGGATTTGTGACATCCTGCCTTCCGAACAAAAAATTGAAATCGACGCGCAAAGTGGCGCCAAACTCATCTATGCCACAACGCATCCTGCCAATGACTGGAATTTGTATTTTCATGACCGCTGTTTTTTGCATGACAACAAAATGATGCTGTTTATGTCCAACCGCTTTGGTCGTGCGGAAATCATGGCATACATGCTGGAATCAGGTGAACTTGTCCGGTTAAATCAGGCGGATGCACTACCGGCTGGTTCGCCACTTGCATCGAAAAAAGGTGACCGCTTGTATGTCGTTCGGGATAAAAATATTTACCAGTGGCAATTGCAGATTTCCACAAGCCCGCAAACAAGCATTCGCATCAGCGAGAAAAAGCTTGCCGATTTTCCACAAGGCGGTAGTCACATTTCCGGTTTAGCCGAAAACAGCGACGCTTCTCTGCTGGCCTTCGCTTACAATCTTGATTCAACTTCGATCATTGCTGTTTATGATTTCGCCGAAGAGACCGTTCGCACAGCAGCCACCCTCGACTTCCCGATGAACCACTTGCAATTCCACTGGAATCGACCGGATTTGCTATCGGTTTCGAGAACATACAGAAAAGACGGTACCAGCAGCGACTGGGCGCCCTTGGATCCTGATGAGCCATTGCACGCACGTATTTGGTTCGTCAACATCAATACACATGTTGCCGTGCCGGCTTTTTACCAGCAGCCCGGGGAACTCGCTACCCATGAATGCTGGTGGGTAAACGATCAGATCACATTTCTCGGAGGCCACAACAAAGACAACGAGCGGGAAGAAGGGCATGTAAAAGTGCTTGATTTGAAGACGGGTGACATTCGCATCATCGGTGCTGGCGCCTGGTGGGATGGCGGCACGGCGAAACAATTGTCCAAAGTAAACTGGTGGCACGCCGCCGGTAGCCCGGATGGCAAATGGGTGCTGGCAGACAACTGGCATGGAATTCTTGCCCTCTTCGATGCGAAAACGACACAAAAACGCATCCTTACAACAGGCCATCGCACCTATGGTGGCGGCGCTCACCCGCACGCCGGCTGGGACTTGCAAGGCAAAATGGTCGAGTTCGCAACCAATAAATTCGGCAATCCAGATGTGTGTATTGCCGTGCTTCCAGAGGATTGGTAGAATGATAAACTTATTTTTTCGTAACTATCGTGAAAGCACGGCGAATTCACAACTTTCCGAATTCTGGTTTCCCGCCCTGCTCTTCGGCAGCATGGGTGCGATAACCTGGGCGATCCGCGGCACCTCCGGTTGGGGCGGCGTCGATGGCACCGTCGTGCCGGGTTTGATGTGGGGCGTGTTGTGGTATTTCCTCTGTCAACGGCAAGGCATCGACGCGCGCGGCATCGTGTTCTGGCTCGGGATGGGCATCGCGCTGGGTGGCGAACTCGGCTACGGCCAATACACAGGCTGGATTCTTGGTAAATTTTCTTACGGCAAAGACATCCTGCCAATTTTCCCTGCGCTCGGTTATTTGTGGTTTTTCATCTGTGGCATCGGCTGGGCAGCGCCGGGTGGCATTTTGCTCGGCTGGGCATTGAAAGGTCGTGTTTCGAAATCTCAATGGACTTTGCGATCTTTGTTGCTACTCCTTCTGTTGGTGTTTCTTTTTGCCTGGCCAATCATGGATTGGTTTGCCGCCCGGTTCGTTGCCTGCTGTCCCGGACTGCTCTTTCCCAATGCGGATTTAGGGATTTACACCGGCACCCTGGACAGTCACCTCGAGCGCACGATTTACACAAACACACAGAATTTTCTCGTCGTTGTGTGGTGGCTGGCGGCTTTGCTGCTCGCATGGCTGCAGCGCGACCGCACAACGATTGTAACCGGTCTGATTCTTGGCCTCGGATTTGGCCTTGGGTTTATGCAAAGCGCAATGTGGTGCATCGGTTATGGTTCCGCACCAAAATACATCGACTGGTGGAAAATGTGGGAGCTCAACGCCGGATTTAATTTGGGCGTGCTTTATGCGATTGTATATTATTGGGTCATCAAACAGACGGACAAAATCCACAGTCCAACCGGTGAAGCGTTTGCAGAGCAAACCGAGCGTAGATCTCGTACGGAATTATGGCAGGAGACGTTTTTTCTCGCATGTGCCGGAAGTCTGCTTTTGTATTTTATGGGATTTGAATATTTCTTCTGGACAGGCATTGGACTCAGTCTTTTTTACTTCGGTATGGTCGCCTTAACGCTGCGAACCGACAGACAAGACTTTCACGCACACATTCATATCGAGCGCCGTAAAAATGCGTTCGTGATGTACAGCCTGTTTCTCCTGCTTTTCCTGCTGCTTCATGGTGGATCGACACAAGCGGGAATCGTGTTCGGGCTTTATACGCGCGAAGCAGCGGATCAATACGCCTGGCCAGCCGGACGCATCGCCCTTTTTCTGCCATTCGCGCTTTTATTAACCGCGGTAGCAATTTACAAATTACGGCAGATAATGAAAGTTTCTCCCGGGGAATCGGATACAAATCGATTCACGCTTGACGCAACACAAGTGACCAATCTGATGACATTTACTGCTTTCATCGGAGCACTTTCCATATGGCCGGCAAAAATTGGTATTTTCTACGCGTTTTTTCTTTTTCTGGCACTTTATGCATTTGGGAGAATTAATAGTAAATTTGAAGAAATAACGCATAAACCACTAGAAGATTCAAAACAGTAGATTGTTCACTACAACCTTATTTTGTCTGTAATCCAAGCCGCATTTATTGTGTTACTTACATTTCTAAAATGAGTTTTTTCGACCGCAAAAGACGCTAAATACATGAAAAATGGTTCTGTTTTAGCGTGTTTAGCGCATTTCGCGGTTACATTTCATTTATTGTATCTTCATTTTAGAAATCTATATGTTATTCTTTTTGGAATATAAAATGAAACTTTGTTATATTCATCTGACATTTAAAACTCGAATAAAAGGAAAAATTATGCTACCGAAAGAAATTCTACAGGCAGTTAAGAAACTGGATTTATCTGAAAAGCTCCTTCTTGTGGAAGATATTTGGGATAACATTGCAACCAGTAATGCAACAATTCCGCTACATGAGTGGCAAAAACACGAATTGGAGAGGCGTTACAAAGAGTACAAAAGTGGAACAATGGCAATTCATGATTGGCAAGGTGTCCATGACGAACTAAGGGACAAGTATAAATGAGCGTGTTATACACTCGAAAAGCCAAATGTGATCTTGAAGCAGCCTTCGAATGGTATGAAATGCAAAGACGGGGACTTGGTTTTGACTTTCTGAATTGTATTGAAAACGCAATAAAAAGCATTATTTCTTTTCCTGAAATCTATCAAAAATCTCATTCGTCCTTTCGAAGATGCACATCAGACGATTTCCATTTTCCATATTTTATACAATCGAAGATAAATCCATAATTAAACATGCAGTCTTTAATGACAAGCAATATCCACAAAAAAGACCCTGAACAAATGACTTCACATAAAGCCACGGGAGCGTTTAAGAAACATAATCAAAATCCCGCGGGCTCAGCGCATAAACACTCACTTCCTTAATCAAAAAATACAATGAATTACAAACACATTCTCTCATCCCTGATTTTGGCGTCCATTCTATCCGTCTCAATCCATGCACAATCCTTTACCGATGAACAAAAAAGCCGGGGCTATGCCGTTTTCGGCGACAAGGTTACTTTTATTTTTGACGAAACCCTATATGACGTCGCACCACAAAACGTCTTCATCACCGGTGAATTTCGCAACTGGGACAGCAGCACAGAAAATCCTGATTGGTTCCTCAAAAAAACCGGTGAGCAGTGGCTGCTGACAATCGACAATTCCGAATTCGCAGTTATAAAACCGAACACAAAATTTAAATACCGAATCGACGATGGCGAATGGATGTCGCCACCTGCGGAAGCACCAAATGAAAAAGGCGGAGACCTTATCTTTATGCAACAGGAAATCACTAAAGGACTGAAAGCAGAACTAAAAAACGAAAATCTGATCTGGGCGGAAATCCTTGGCGAACGGCCGCTGGTGCCCTCTGCATATAGAATTATCGACGCACGTGGCAACGAAATTCCTGTCGCAGGCGTGCTGCCAAACGAATCCCGCACAACATTGATCGTGCCGGCGCAGCCACTGGACAAAAAACGTGTCTACTTTCTTGCAATCCCCTCACTGGAACTGAAAGCCCACTGTTCCTTCGACGGCTGGTTCCGTGATACCTATTCCACCAAAGAGCTCGGTGCAAACGTTGAAAACGGTGCAACATCGATTCGCCTTTTCGCACCACGGGCGGAGCTGGTCAAACTCTATTTGTACAAAGGCAAAGATGACGATAAAGCCTACCGCATCGAAGAAATGCTGGAAGACAAAAACGGTGTCTGGGAAATAATCATGCCAGAAGACCTGCACGGTGTGTACTACGATTTCACCGTGCACGGCGCCGATGAGCCCGGTAACCATTTCTACGAATCCAATCCGGTGCACATCAACGATCCTTATGCGCGCGTCAGCGATGACACATGGGGCAAATGCAGAATATGGCGCAAAACACAGCCAGCATCTCCATTGAAAAACGGCATTCCGCAAATGGAAAACGTCATTGCTTACGAAGTGCATGTGCAGGATTTCACCGACCGGTTGCCGGTTGCCGAAAACCTGAAAGGCACCTTCAGAGCCATGGTCGCGCCAGGCTTGAAAAACAGTCGTGGCGAAAAAATCGGCTTTGATTATCTCGTCGATCTCGGCATCAACGTTGTGCATTTGATGCCAGTGCAGGAATACCTGCATTATCCCGACGACGACTGGAAAGCGTCCTTTAAAGACGACGAGTACATGATCAGCCAGGGCGTCAATGAAGAGAATTACCAGTGGGGTTACCGCACATCCTTCGCCATGGCGGTAGAATCGCGCTACCGCAGCAAGGGCAGTGAGCCGGGCACGGAACGCGACGAATTCCGCGATCTCGTGCAGGCGTTTCACGACAAAGGCATCGCCGTGATCATCGACATCGTGCCCAACCACACAGCCGAAAACATGGACGGCAACAGCTTTTTCTTTAATTTCAATGCAATCGATCAGCAGTACTACTACCGCACCAAAGATTTCGACCACATCGGCGCCTATGGCAACGAAGTAAAAACCGAAAACCGGCCGATGACCCAGCGCTGGCTCATCGATCAATGTCAGTATTATATCAACGAATTCGGTATCGACGGCTTTCGTATCGACCTGGCTGGACAAATCGACCAGCAGACGTTGAAGGCGTTGAAACAAGCCATCGGCGAGGACAAAATTGTCTACGGCGAAGCATGGATCGGCTCCAACGATCCGGATTTTGAAAACAATCCCGACTGGGACTGGTACAAAGAAGATTCGCCCATCACTTTTTTTCAGGATGACTCACGTAATGCCTACAAAGGTCCGGTTTTCGAGCTGAAAGACAAACTGCGCGACCGCGGCTGGCCGGGTGGAAAATTCGAGGAACGCGACAATGTGATGCTCGGTTTGGCAGCAAAATTTCCTACCGACAAATCGCCGCGCAGCGTCATCAGCTATCTTGAGATTCACGATAATTTTGCACTGGCCGACCAATTCGGCGGCGATACTTTCGATGGCCGGTTTGCAGTCGATCAGGATCTGTACAAAATCGCCGTGACGCTGCTTTACGCTACCCTCGGTCCCATCGTCACCCACGGCGGTTCGGAAATGATGCGCAGCAAAGCCCATGCACCGCTGAAAGAAGTGGTGAAACAAACCAAAGCCGGCTACAAAATCTACATGCACGGCTATCGCGACACCTATAACCACCGCACAGCCAACCAGTTTATTTGGGAGAATGTCGGGCAGCGACCAACGGCAGAGAACCACAATGATTATGCCAACATGCTCGCATTCTGGAAAGGTATGAATGCGTTCCGCTTTTCTGATTACGGCAAAGTGTTCCGTGTCAGCGAGCCCGTCGATGAGCATTATTTCCAATGGATTACGCCGAAAAATCCGGCTATGCTCGGTTACATCGTCGATGAAAAAGTAATGGTGCTGCTTAACGCGGAGACCAAGGCCAATACGTTTAAACATGTCAGCATTCCGGCTGGAGAATGGCAGCTGATTGCGACGACCAGGGAAGTCGATCATGTGCACGGTGTGCAGGATGAATCCGGAAATATGCATTTATCCGGCGGCAGTAATATGAAAATTAAAATGGAACCGACGTCGCTTTTCATTTGGGTAAAAAAATAATCTAAAGTCAAAAAACAGAGCATCTTTTTCCCTTTTCACCACGTTAACTAACTTCAGAATTCAAAGTTTCTTAGTCCAAAACAAATCCGATGGATCAGGGAATATCCACTAATCCATCTTTCTGGTACGGAGTTCAACCATGATAGAAAATAAATCGACTTTACGGGATATAATTCAAAAGCCTTATCTATTGGTGGTGGTGTTTTTCATTTTCACCACGACACTGACCGCACAAACCCGTATCGATATTGCACCCAACGAATCCACACAAATTGCCCGCGAGCACACCATAACCATTCTGCCCATCACCAACGTTGAATTTAGTATTCATGGAGCGGATTCGCTTTATGTGGTGGGTACGGTCGACAGTTTTGTTGTGACACCGGGTTCGATAAAAGTCAAAACCTATTACACGCTCTTCGTTTTACCCGGCGCGCCGGTAAGAGATTTGTCGGTGCAGGTGCTCCTTGATTACAAAGCGAGCAGCGTGCTCTCACAAGAAATAACCGAAGATTTTTTAATCAATGCAGCGGCAACGCCCAGCATTGTCGCCCAGTTCTCCGCTGATCCATTGCAAGGCGCTGCCCCCCTTACCGTCAACTTCACCAACCAATCCGAAGGTGATAATATCGTTGCGTATTCCTGGGAATTTGGCGATGGCACCACCAGCATCGAGCTCAATCCGCAGCACACTTATGCAGCTCCCGGTCTCTACACCGTCACCCTGACGGCCGCCAACTTCCAAACATTCAACCTAATAATGAAAGAAAACTACATCAATGTGCAGGATCCGACGGCAGTGAAAAACGATGCGACCACACAACCACTGGAATTTTCATTGATGCAGAATTACCCCAATCCGTTCAATCCGGTGACAACCATAAGCTACAGCCTGAAAAATGCAAGTCCAGTCACCCTGACTGTTTACAACAACAACGGGCAATTGATAAAAACGCTCGTAAACCAAATCCAGTCCAGCGGCACGTATTCAATGCCTTTCGATGCCGCCAATCTGCCAAGCGGCATGTACCTGTACAAATTACAGGCCGGCGACTTTGTGCAAACACGCGCGATGTTGTTGCTGAAGTGATACGCGAGGTGCGACGCACTTTACGTATGCGGACATCGGCATGTCGAAATCACCGACTCGCTCAAAGCGGAAGTGCGTGGCACCTTTTCACAAACCTGGCTGATCAGAGGTGCCACGCACTTTACGTACGCGGATGTTGGCATTTCAAAATGACCGATTCGCTCAAAGCGGAAGTGCGTGGCACCTTTTCACAAACCTGGCTGATCAGAGGTGCCACGCACTTTACGTACGCAGAAGTTGGCATTTCAAAATGACCGATTCGCTCAAAGCGGAAGTGCGTGGCACCTTTTCACAAACCTGGCTGATCAGAGAGGTGCCACGCACTTTCCGTACGCGGACATCGGCATTTCGAAATGACCGATTCGCTCAAAGCGGAAGTGCGTGGCACCTTTTGGCACGTTCAATCCTCATCAACTTCCCGCAAGATATCCCTTGTTTTTACGGGGTAAGATTTTTATTGTAATCCTCAATTCGATTGACCTGCATGGCAGGATGGTTAACAGGGTAAAAAACCAACTGCTGTTTCGCTCCATTCATTGTTTCCGTTTCAACCAATAGCAAGGCAAGGAACCAAAATGACCGAACTCATCTGGGATGGCAAATACGATAAAAACGGTAAAAAGAACGCGCCGGTGCGTTTGGCGCTGCCGTTTCAAACCATTGAAACCGTGAACGAAAGCGCGCAGGAACGGCAGAAGACGCTCGACCTTTTTGCCAGCGGCCAGCCGACCGAATGGCGCAACCGCCTGATCTGGGGCGATAAAAAATACGTGCTGCCCAGCCTGTTGCCGGAGTTTGCCGGCAAGGTCAATCTGATTTATATTGATCCGCCTTTTGACACCGGCGCCGATTTTTCCTTTACCGCCACCATACCCGACAACCCGGACACTCCGGAAGATGAGACCACCCAGTTCACCAAAAAAGCCAGCATTATTGAGCAAAAGGCCTACCGCGATACATGGGGCAAAGGGGTTGAATCTTACCTGCACTGGTTTTATGAAACCGCGATTTTGTTGCGGGAATTGCTGGCAGATGATGGGTCGATTTATGTGCATTTGGATTGGCATGTGGGGCATTATGCGAAGGTAGTTTTAGATGAAGTTTTTGGATATGAAAATTTCATATCTGAAATCAGATGGAAACGTGTTGTCAGTACAGGAAGTAGTAAGTCTATTTCAAAAAAATTTCCAGTTGTCGATGATAGCATACTTTTATACTCAAAATCTAACTACTATCAATGGAATACTCAGTATCAAAATTACTCGGAAAAATATAAAAAAAGGTTTAATCTAAAAGATGATAATGGTTTTTATTATTGGGATAATTTGAAGACTTATTCAGATCAAACCCTACAAAGACTTATAAAAAAAAATAGAATAAAGTTACCTTTAGTAAAGGGGAAAAATCCTAGAGTAAAAAACTATCTTCATGAAGGCAAAGGAGTTGTTATAGATAATTTGTGGACCGATATAATACCAGTTAATTCTCAAGCAATACAAGATACATCGTATCCAACGCAAAAACCTGAATTATTATTGGAACGAATAATAAAAACAAGTTCTAATGAAAGTGATATTATTCTCGACTGCTTCGCCGGCTCCGGTACCACTGCCGCCGTCGCCGAAAAGCTTAACCGCCACTGGATTACCTGCGACCTCGGGCGCTTTGCCATTCACACCACGCGCAAGCGGCTGCTGCAAATTCCTAACGTCAAACCTTTCGTCGTGCAAAACCTCGGCAAATACGAACGCCAGCAATGGATGGGCGCCGAGTTCCCCAACATTTCCGAGCGTGCGGCGGTGGAGCAGCGCTACCGCCAGTTTATTGTGCAGCTTTTTCAGGCGGAAGCCGTGAGCGGTTTCGTCTGGCTGCACGGCGTCAAAGCCGGGCGATTGGTGCACGTCGGCGCAGTGGACACGCCGGTTTCCATCGGCGATGTGAAGAATATTGTGCAGGAGTTTTGGAAATCGGTGGGGAAACCCACCCCTGGCCCCTCCCAGGAGGGGAATATCGATCCTTCGGAAGGATTACCGGGACCAGAGCCAACAACAGCGCAACCCACCCCCTTCGACAAACTCAGGACGACGCCTAATCCCCGGGAGGGGAATGTTATTGAAACCAACGGCGTGGATATTTTAGGGTGGGATTTTGCATTTGAAATCAACGAAACGGCACAGCAGTTTGCTGCGGCCAACAATGTGGACATCAAATTCAAGAAAATCCCGCACGAGGTTTTGGAGAAAAAAGCAGTTGAACAGGGCGATATCAAGTTCTATGAGCTGGCGTCCCTTTCGGTGGATACGGAATTCAAAGAAAAAGAAGTACGCGTCACGCTGCACGATTTCATCATGCCGCCCGACGATGTGCCGGAAGAAATCCGCCACAATATTTCCCACTGGCAGCAATGGATCGACTACTGGGCCATCGATTGGAACTACCGCAACGACACCTTTCACAACGAATGGCAGAGCTACCGCACAAAAAAAGAACCGGGTATCGATTTATCGGTTAAGCATACTTATGCGAAGTCCGGTACGTATAAAATCGTGGTTAAAGTCATTGACATTCTCGGAAACGATACAACGAAACTACTGGAAATCGAGGTTTGATTTCAGCAATTGGAAAATATAGTTCGTAGTCCAGAGCTTGCTCTGAAAAATAAGTTTAAAAACCAGAGCAAGCTCTGGACTACGAACACTTTCACCTACAAACACACAGCGGGGCACCCAATGGGCAGAAAAAGAAAAGACAACCTGGATCAAAACGACCTGTTCGATGTGCGCGAACGAATGACGACCGCGCCATGCGTTATTCCTCTGCGCAATGCCGTTGCGGCGTGGAAAGAAAACAATTACGCCGGCGTTACCCGAACAACGCGGGAACTGCTCAACTTCTGGTTTTTCACCGATCACAAATTGATTAATGGCCCCAACTTCAAATACTACCCTTCCCAGCGCGAAGCCATCGAAACACTGATTTATGTAAATGAAATCGAAAACATTCGCAGCCGCAAAGCGCTGCTGGAACGATTTGCCCTTTCCGGCTCCATTGACCGCCTGCCGCCGTTTGATAATTTCGCCCGTTTCTGCATAAAAATGGCCACCGGCAGCGGTAAAACCAAAGTGATGTCACTGGCCATCGCCTGGCAGTATTTCAACGCCGTGCGCGAAGATGACGAACGTTTCGCAAAAAATTTTTTAGTGATTGCACCCAATGTCATCGTTTTCGAGCGGCTGAAAACCGACTTTGCCAACGGCCTGATTTTTCGCACCGACCCGCTTTTCCCCCGTCATTTCGATTTGTTTTGGGATATGGAATTCTACATGCGCGGCGATGCGGAGCGGGCAGGTAGCACAGGCGCGCTTTACCTGACCAATATCCAGCAATTTTACAAACGCAGCGGCACTTCCAAAAACAACGAACCCGAAGAAATGATCGCTGTTTTGGGTGAAAAGCCGCAAACGAAAAAACTGGAAATCACCGATTTTGACGAACGCATTTTTAAACGCGATGGTAAACTGCTGGTTTTAAACGACGAAGCCCACCACACTCATGACGAAACCAACGAATGGAACAACATCATTCGCCGCATTCACGCCAGCACACAGCTGACTGCCCAGCTTGATTTCTCCGCGACGCCACGCTATTCGAAAGGCACCTTGTTCGCCTGGACAATTTCTGATTATCCGCTAAAACAGGCCATTATCGACGGCGTTGTGAAACGGCCACTCAAAGGCATTTCCCACGCGGATGAAGCGAAATCGGATGTTGTGACAGTGAAATACGAAGCCTTTCTCACAGCAGGCGTTGAGCGCTGGAAAGAGTATTTTGAACAGCTCAAAAATTTACAACGCAAACCGGTGCTTTTTATCATGATGAACAGCACCAAAGAAGCGGACGAAGTCGCTTACTGGATGCGCACCAATTATCCGGCGGTGTTTGCCGGCGATAAAACGCTGGTCATCCACACAGATAACAAAGGGGAAGTTTCAAAGAAAGACCTGGACATTGCCCGCAAAGCCTCGCGTGACGTCGATCTTGCCGATTCGCCGGTCAACGCTATTGTCAGCGTGCTCATGCTGCGCGAGGGCTGGGATGTAAAAAACGTTACGGTCGTTGTCGGTTTGCGGCCTTATTCGGCTAAAGCCAACATCCTGCCGGAACAAACTATCGGTCGCGGTTTGCGTTTGATGTTTCGCGGCACGGGTGTGAGTAAATACCAGGAACGGGTGGATATCATCGGCAACAAAGCATTTCTGAGTTTTGTGGAAGACCTCGAAAAACTGGAAGACCTGAAATTCGATACTTTTGAAATCGGCAAAGACAAACTCAGAATTTATACCATCATGCCGGTTGAAGAAAAGAAAAAGCAGGATATCGGATTGCCGGATTTATCACCGTCACTCATTCGCAAAAAGTCCCTTGCAGAAGAAATTGCGAAAATTGATGTGCAGGCGTTTCGATCGAACCCCCTGCCACTCGTCGAAAAATCTGAGGATATAAAAACATTTGAATACGAAGGCATCGATATTCTGACAAACGAAACTTTATTCAAGCGTGAATACAAAATCCCACCGGCGCAAACGCCGGAAGAAGTAATTGGTTATTACGCCCGCCGCATCACCCAAAATCTGAAACTGCCATCGCAATTTGCCGCACTTGCACCGAAGATTCGTGAGTTTTTTGAGCAAAAAGCGTTTGGAAAGCAAGTTAATTTGTATGAACCACTAGTAATCAAAGCCATGAGCACCAATGTGGCGAATTACGTGGTTTCAAAAGAATTTGAAAAAGCGTTGCGAGATGTTATTATTCAAGAGACTGTGCCGGAGCTACTCATTCCGAGCCGTTTACTTTCTTCCACGCCGGCCTTTCCATTTTCAAAAAAATTGTTGAAATCTGAAAAAACTATTTTCAATTACGTCGCTTGCGATAATGAATTTGAACTGGCTTTCGCAAAATTCTTGCATGGCGCAGATGATGTCATTTCGTTTTCAAAACTACCGCAACAGTTTGGCTTTTCGATTCAATACACCGATCGTCGGGCCAATATCCGGCACTACTTCCCCGATTTTATCGTGAAAATTTCTGAAAATGATTTTTGGATCATCGAAACCAAAGGGCGAGAAGATATAGAAGTCGCGCTGAAAGACAATGCAGCCATGAACTGGTGTGATAATGCGACCAGGCTTACAGAGTTTAGCTGGAATTATCTGAAGGTAGGTCAAATCGATTTTGAACACTTGCATCCGGATAATTTTACAGAATTATTGGTTGCACTTGCTTATAAAAATTGATTTGCATAATTCAAGACATCCAATATATTAAAACTATATGAAGCTACCGAATGGCGAACGGGCTGTCATTCCCGCAGGAAAACTAACGGAATATTGTTTAAATCCGAATCATGCTGATGGAAAACACAAAGCACGAGTCTTTAAAAGTGCACTTGGATTGACGTCTAAAAACAGTAAAAAACTTAAAAATCTACTCTTGCATTCCGCCCAATTTGGTCTTGTTACAAGAAAGCAACGAAATCCATTCGGAACACTTTATAGAGTTGAATGTGAGATAAAGGGAATCAAGCAACAAGAAATTTTATGCACGTTATGGATAATTCATAAAAATGATGAAATTCCACTTTTAACATCATGTTTTATCAAAACTCAAAAGGCAAAAAAATGATACGCATTCATGATTTTATAGCCGTTTTAATAGATATTAAAAATACAGTTATAACTCGCGGAACTACCGGAACAATTGTTTCCAGGCTGGACGATGCATATTATTTAGTTGAATTTTCTGATAATAATGGACAAGTCTACGAGCAAATACCAATACACCAGGCTAATTTACTTGTACTGCATCAGATAACCGAAAAAGCAGATGCGATTTAGTTGATAGGGCCGCCAATTCTCTTATTATAAAAATTGTCCTGTTTAAATACAAATACACGGTTCGAGCTTTCGTTTATGGTTATCCTTCATATTCAATCCAAAATAAATTCTACTGAATATCCCTCGAATCATATGTTATCAAGTCTAAAAAAATGAATCTAAATATTGATTCCTTCAGTCGTAATACCATAATTTACTTGAAAATACTGAAGAGCCACATAAAAAACAAGATAGGCAGTCGGTTGCAAATTGTAACCGACTGGAGTTAGTAGTAGCGGATTTAAAAAATCGGCTAATATTGGCTTATGCTGTCATATCCATTACTTAAAAAAAGAAAAACCTATGAAAGTGAAAATTCTATTCATCTTTATTCCGATGGCTCTTTTAAGCATGTCCTGCGCTGAAAAGCCGGCACAAAAACCAAACATCATCTTCATCATGAGTGACGACCACGCCTATCAGGCCATTGGCGCCTACGGCTCGGTGCGCAACCAGACGCCGAACATCGACCGGCTGGCAGAGCAGGGCATGCGCTACGACCGTGCCTTTGTCAGCAATTCCATTTGTGCGCCCAGCCGGGCCGTAGCCATTACCGGCAAGTTCAGCCATCTCAACAGCGTCAAAGACAACCGCGATGCCTTTGACGGCAGCCAGCAAACCTTGCCGAAAATTCTGCAGGCGAACGGCTATCAGACTGCGGTGATGGGCAAATGGCATCTCAAAACCGAACCCACCGGCTTCGATTACTGGAAAGTCCTGCCCGGTCAGGGCGACTACTACCAGCCGAAGTTCAAAACACCGCAGGGCGTCGTGACCGAGCAGGGCTACGTCACTGACCTTATCACAGACTTTGCCATCGATTTTCTCGACTCGTTGCGCGATACATCGAAGCCATTCATGCTCATGTACCACCACAAAGCACCGCACCGCGAGTGGTGGCCGTCGATGGAAAATCTCGAAGCATACAAAGACAAACCCGTCCCCGAACCGCCAACGCTTTTCGATGACTACGAAGGCCGTGGCGCTGCAGCCCGCGATGCAGAAATGCGCATTGCCGAGCACATGGGTCTGAGCAGCGACAACAAAATTCATCCGGACATTGTCAACAAGCACAATTACCACGAATTCATGACATGGTACCAACCGGTGCATTTAAAACAATACGCCAGTCTGACACCGGAAGAAAAGAAAAAATGGGATGCTGTCTACGGCCCCATCAATGCCGACTTTGACGCCAAAAATCCCACCGGCGACACTTTGACGAGATGGAAATACCAGCGCTACATGCAGGATTATCTCGGTGTCATCAACAGCATCGACAGCAACGTTGGCCGGTTGATGGATTATCTGGAGAAAAACGGGCTGGCGGAGAACACCCTGGTGATTTACACCTCCGATCAGGGATTTTATCTCGGCGAACACGGCTGGTTTGACAAACGTTTCATGTACGAAGAATCGTTCCGCACACCGCTGATCATGCGCTGGCCGGAGAAAATTAAACCGGGACAGACCAATACCGATTTAGTGCAGAACATCGACTTCGCGCCAACGATTCTTGCTGCTGCGGGAATCGAAGCGCCGGAGGACATGCAGGGCAAAAGCATGCTGCCCCTTTTCAAGGGCAAAAACGATGACTGGCGCGACGCGCTGTACTACCATTATTACGAGTTTCCGTCGATCCACATGGTCAAACGCCACTTCGGCGTGCGCACCGACCGCTACAAGCTCATTCATTTCTACTACGACATCGACGAGTGGGAATTGTACGATTTGGAAAAAGATCCGCAGGAATTGAAAAATGTTTACAACGATCCGGCGTATACCGAAATCAAAGCTGATTTGCACAAAAAATTGCAGGAATTACGCGCTCAGTACAAAGATTCCGACGAGTTGACGCAGAAAATGCTGAAAGACGACCTGGCGCGGATGAAGAAGAAATAAAAACGCATTGACTTCATTGATAAAAAATGTATATTCCAACTATACATAAACTGGAGATAAATATGAAAGCAAGCGTTGTCGATCTGCGATATAAAATGAATGATGTTCTAAAAGCTCTGGACCGCAATGAAGAAGTGACAGTGCTTTATCATGGCAAAGTAAAAGGCGTCATTGTCCCGGCAAAAAAAAATATCCTGCAAAAAATAACCGATCACCCGTTCTTCGGTATGAATAAATCTGAGGGAAAAACACCTGTACCGGAGGTGATGGAAACATTGAGAAAGCCCAGATACGATGCTCTTTGATACGGACATTTTCATTTGGGTGCAGCGAGGGAATAAAAAGGCTGCTAACCTGATGCAAAAATCAAATGTGCGCTATCTCTCCATTCAAACACAAATGGAATTGCTTCAATGTGCCCGTGACAAACCACAACACAGGTATGTCAAAGATTTCATCACGACTTTTGGATTTTCAATTCTTCCTCTAACGGAAAACATTGGCCATCGCGCTTCGATCTATATCGAAGAATACACGCTTGCTTCCGGTCTTCGTGCAGGCGATGCGATTATTGCAGCCACAGCGGTCGAAAACAATTTGACATTTGTCTCCAGCAATGCAAAACACTTTCGAGTCATTAAAGACCTGGATTTAAAAATATTCAAGCCCTAAACAGCATATGAATCTTTCCGTTCTCCTCCCTGTTTTTAACGCAGCATCAACGATTCAATCCGCAGTCAACAGCATTCTCGAGCAAACATTTCCTAATTTCGAGCTGATCATTATCGACGATGGCTCGAAAGATGGCACATCTGAAATTTTGCATACTTTTGCAGACTCACGAATCAACATCATTCGACAGGAACATACCGGTATTGTTGCGGCCCTTAATCACGGCCTGTCGATCGCCCGGGGCAAATTCATCGCCCGCATGGATGCTGACGATATTTCGTTGCCACAGCGTTTTGAGAAGCAAGTGAAACTGCTGGAAACGGATGTGCAACTCACGGCTGTCGGATGCGGTGTGGACATTTTCCCGCCGGAAAATATCGCCGGTGGCATGCGGTATTACGTCGACTGGCTCAACAGCATGCACACACCGGAAGACATTCGCAAAAATATGTTCGTCGAAATGCCACTCCTGCACCCGACTTTAATGCTGCGTGTGAATCGCATCCGTGTGATTGGTGGCTACCGTTGTGGCGATTTCCCGGAAGATTACGATTTGCTGTTGCGGCTGTTTGCTGCCGGCGGAAAATTTGCAAGCACTCCGGACATTCTCTTTCGCTGGCGGGAACATGATGACAAGCTTTCACGGCAAGCACCGACTTATCGACCGGAAGCCTTTCGTGAACTGAAACTGCAATTCGTTCGAAAATTGTTGTTGGAGAAGAATGGCAAATTTCTATTTTGGGGCGTTGGTCGTGACGGCAAGCTGCATGCTCGATCATTGTCACGGTATGGCTGGTTGCCGGAAGCATTTATCGATATCAGTCCGAAAAAAATCGGACAAAAATATCTCGACCGGCTAATAATCGAACCGGATGCTATTCCGGACACAACCAAACTTATACTCTGCTGCGTCGGTACCAAAGGCGCACGGCAGCAAATTCGCGACTATCTGCTCTCCCGAAGATTTTCCGAAGGGGAGCAATTTTGGTTTTTAGCGTAGATACATCGACGTTTGAACGTCAAATGTCAAACGTCGCAGGTTAAAATGAATTTGAAATCAAGCTTTACAGCAACGTGCGACGTGTAACTTTTCAACATGCAACATTATCTCATGGCCTTAATAAGTTTACAGGATATAACTTTCGCTTTTGGTGGCAGGTTGCTTTTTGAGAATGTCAACCTGCAAATTCAACCAGGGGAACGCATCAGTCTCGTGGGGCGCAACGGCACGGGGAAATCCACCCTTTTAAAACTCATTCATGGAGATGAATCACCCAGCGCTGGCACCCTCAACCGGCAACAGGATCTGCGGGTGGCTTTTTTACCGCAGAACGTGCCAGAGCAAATCGACGGGACGGTGTTTGACATCGTTTCAGATGGTCTTGGCAGAATCAGTGAATTGCTGCACCAGTATCACGACACGAGTCTGCAGTTGGCAAGCGATTATTCCGAAAAAGCATTGAAAAAACTCAGCCGTTTGCAGGATCAGCTGGAGCACATCGACGGTTGGCAGGTACACCAGAAAGTGGAAACCGTGCTATCGCACATGAGTCTGGATGCCGACGTGCCGTTTAACACCCTCTCCGCTGGTTTAAAAAGGCGCACTTTGCTTGCCAAAGGTCTTGTGCAGGAGCCTGACATATTGCTACTCGACGAACCAACAAACCATCTCGATATTGAAGCCATCGACTGGCTGGAAGAGTTCCTGCAGCGTTACAGCGGCACCCTGGTGTTCGTCACGCACGACCGGGTTTTCCTGCAAAAACTGGCAACCCGAATCATTGAGCTGGATCTGCTGACGCTGCACAATTGGGAGTGCGATTACCAAATTTATTTAAAACGAAAAGAAGCGCTCTTGCAGGCGGAAACGGAGGAAAACCAGCGCTTCGACAAAAAGCTGGCCCAGGAAGAAGTCTGGATTCGCAAAGGCATTAAAGCCCGGCGCACGCGCAATGAAGGCCGTGTACGGGAACTGCAAAAAATGCGCGAACAACGGCAACACCGACTGCAGCGGGACGGAGCGGCAAAAATGCAATTGCACCAAGCCGATCGCTCCGGACGCCTGGTTCTGCAAGCTGATGACATTCACTTTGCCTATGATCAAAATACGATCTTCAGTAATTTTTCCACCACCATCATGCGCGGTGATAAAATCGGCATTATCGGGCCAAACGGCGCCGGAAAATCCACCCTGCTGAAAGCGTTACTGGGTGATCTGACACCGCAATCGGGTAGCATCAAGCACGGTGTACGCCTGCAAGTCGCTTATTTCGATCAATTGCGCGATCAGTTGATCGATGAGCAATCGATCATCGAAAATGTCGGCGAAGGTCGCGATACGCTGGAAATCAACGGTTTAAAACGCCACATTATCACTTATTTACAGGACTTTCTCTTCACGCCGGAAAGGTGCCGTGTACCCGTCAAAGTACTTTCCGGCGGTGAACGCAACCGGGTGCTGCTGGCGAAGTTGTTTACTCGCGCAGCCAATGTGCTCGTACTGGATGAGCCAACAAATGATCTTGATGCAGAAACTCTGGAATTGCTGGAAAATCTGCTCGTTGAGTTTACCGGCACCATTTTGCTTGTCAGTCACGACCGGGCTTTTCTCAACAACGTTGTCACCAGCACCATTGCTTTTACCGGTAAAGGTGTCGTGAAAGAATTTGTCGGTGGTTATAATGATTATGTACGGCAACGCCAAATTGAGACACCGTTACCGGTATCAAAATCAAAAAAAGAAAACAAAAAGCCCGCAAGGGAACGCGAACGAAAGTTGTCCTTTCAAGAAAAACAGGAACTGGAAAAACTGCCCGTTGAAATTGAGAACCTTGAAAGCGAGCAGTCAACGCTTTTTACACAACTGGGCGATCCGGCTTTTTATAAGGAAAATGGAGACGCGATAGCTGGCATGAAAAACCGGTTGCAGGAATTGGAAGGAGAACTTGCTGAGAAATACCAGCGCTGGGAAGAATTGGAAGAGATAAATCAATAATTAAAAAACTTAAAATTAAAAATGCCACAAGACAACAAACTTAGAATCGAAGCAAAGCCTTACTTAATGCACAACGCTGTGCAAAATTATGCCTGGGGTACAAGTGGTGAAACGGCATTCATACCAAAACTCCTTGGGCGAAAAGCTGAGACGGATGTTCCCTATGCCGAGCTTTGGATGGGTGCCCATCCAAAGGCGCCATCGCAGATCGAAATTGATGGCGAATACTACGCTTTGGATAAGCTGGCTGCATCGCACAGCGAGGCAATTATTGGAGATGCGAACGCTAAAAAATTTGGCGGTTTTCCCTTTCTGTTCAAAGTACTCGCTGCTGGCGAATCCCTTTCCATCCAGGCACACCCCAATAAAAAACAAGCCGAAGCATTGCATTCACGGGATGCCGAACATTACCCCGACGACAATCACAAACCGGAAATTGCGATCGCCATCAGCCCGTTTCAGGCACTGGCTGGGTTTAAGTCGCTTACGGACCTCAGCGTCACGTTTGCAGTCTATCCTGAAATCGCTGAATTTCTGGGTGAAACTATGGTTCAGGAGATACACGCCAACAAAGATGCATCTCCCGAAAAACAAAAACTTGCGTTGAAGTCGATGTACAGTCACTATATGCAAAAATCAGAATCAAACGCACAGGAACTCATCACTGCCATCGATGCGTTGCAATTGCGTTTGCAGGGAAAGATGGCTCCATTCCCTGCCGACGCACTTTTTCTCGAAATGCGCATGAAATACCCGGGCGCTGACGTTGGTTTGTTTTCAATCTATTTGTTAAATCTCCTGTCACTGCAACCGGGCGAAGCACTTTTTATGGAGGCTGGAATTCCCCATGCTTATGTAAATGGCAACATTATCGAATGCATGTCGAACTCCGACAATGTTGTCCGTGCCGGCCTGACACCGAAATTCCAGGATCAA
>QQUM01000770.1 GCA_008501545.1 Calditrichota bacterium | reverse complement strand
ATTTGCTGTAGCTGCCCTGGTGGCTGGTGGCGAGACGACACTCAAAGATGCACATTTGGCGACTGTTTCTTTCCCGGAATTTTATAACAATCTTCAATCGATTGCATTATAAATCCTAATTGAAAGTCCAATAAAGTATGAATCCGAAACAATCGCTTGGCGTCATCGGTGCCCCGATTGCGCATTCATTGTCTCCACTTTTACACGGTTCCTTAATCGCGAAATATGATTTTCCTTTTACGTATTCCGCTTTTCATGTGGAGAACGATATGCTCGCCGAAGCAATTTATGGCGCACAGGCTTTGGGATTTCGTGGGTTAAATGTGACTGTGCCGTATAAAAAAGCCGTCCTGCCCCTGCTTGATGAAATTGATGAATTTGCGCTCAAAGTCGGCGCAGTCAATACTATCCTTTTTAGTGATGGGAAAATTACTGGCTACAACACGGATGTATTTGGTTTTTTGCATAGTCTGGCTGTGGAGAATGTTTCGTTGGCCGATCGTGATGTCATTGTATTGGGAGCAGGTGGTGCGGCACGGGCAATTGTTCTGGCTGCGAAAAATGCTCGAGCAAACTCGGTGCGTATTTACAACCGTACTTATGAAAAAGCTGTCGCTCTTGCAGAAAAAACCGGGAGTACAGTGCTACCCGAGGATGCACTCAAGTCCATACCGGACAACGCGGCGGTCATCAATACCACGAGTGTTGGCATGCATCCACATGTTGGTGAATCGCCTTTTCCTGCGCGTTTGTTTCGTCCAGATTGTGTTTACATCGATATTGTTTATAATCCACAAAATACGCTTTTTCTCCAGCATGCTGCGACAGTTGGCGCCCTATCCGTTGGCGGCATTGGGATGCTGATTCTGCAGGGCATTTTAGCTATGGAAATTTGGTCTGGAAAAAAAATCGATATACAAGATAATTTTGTGGCGTTACGTGATTTACTCGTCCAAGCACTTTGGAGTCACTAATTTGAGGAAAATAAATGCCTAAACTACGTTTTTTTACCGCGGGTGAATCCCATGGACAGGGTTTGGTCGGAACACTTGAGGGATTACCGGCAAACACTGTTATTTCAATAGATAAAATTAACCACCAGCTCTGGCGTCGGCAACAAGGCTATGGCCGCGGTCGCCGAATGCAAATCGAATCAGACAAGGCCCAGATTCTCACCGGAGTGCGCCACGGCAAAAGTTTAGGCAGTCCTATTAGTCTCTTCATTGAAAATCGCGATTGGAAAAACTGGGAAAAAATTATGGCTGTGGAAGGGGAAGATCCCGGTAAAAAGCTTGTTGAAGTGCCACGCCCGGGACATGCTGATTTGAGTGGGGCAATCAAATACAATCAAACCGACATGCGCAATATTCTTGAACGGGCGTCGGCACGGGAAACCACAACGCGTGTCGCACTGGGCGCAATCGCGCGTCAGTTCATCGATGGACTTGGGATCGGAATTGCGAGTCATGTGCTGCAGATAGCCGATGTAAAGTCTGAAAAGAGCCTCATTCGTTATGGTTCACCGCAATGGGATATTGATTTGCAGGAATTAAATGAGCGGGCAGACAATTCCCCTGTGCGCTGCATCGATTCCCAGGCAGAAGCTGAGATGATTGCATTGATCGATAAAGCCAAAGAGGAACGGGATACCTGTGGTGGTATCTTTGAGGTCGCTGCGTATAATCTGCCGGTGGGATTGGGCAGCCACGTGCACTGGGACCGCCGTCTCGACGCACAAATAGCTGCTGCAATGATGGGAATACAGGCAATGAAAGGGGTTGAAATAGGCGATGGCTTTGGTGGGGCGTGCCGATTCGGTTCGCAAGTCCACGACGAAATTTATTACCGTGAAGACTCCGCTCATTTTTATCGAAAACAAAATAATGCCGGTGGTCTGGAAGGTGGTATTACGAATGGTATGCCGCTCGTTGTCCGTGTTGCGATGAAACCTATAGCAACATTGATGCGCCCACTGGATTCAGTTGAATTGGAAAGTAAGAAGCCAGTCAAAGCACACGTCGAGCGTTCAGATGTCACCGCAGTTCCAGCTGCTGCTGTCATCGGTGAGGCGATGCTCGCATTGGTCCTTGCTGACGCTGTGCTGGATAAATTTGGGGGTGATTCATTTGAAGAAGTTGAAAATCGGTATTTGGAATGGATAAAATAGAGAATAAGCATATTTATTTGCTCGGCTTTATGGGATGTGGGAAGTCAACTCTGGGACGCAAATTGGCGAACATACTGGATATGCCATTTGTCGATACCGATATTTTGGTTGAAGTGAAAGTGGGCATGACAGTATCAACAATTTTTGAGATGTTGGGTGAAGCCAAATTTCGAGAACTGGAACTTGAAGTACTGGCTGAACTGGCGAGTGATGGGAAAATAGCAAAGGTCGTTGCCCTCGGTGGTGGAACGCCAACGCTCGAAAATGTCTGGCCGTTATTGCAAAACAGCGGTACGACAATTTACCTGCAGCGGACGGCGGAGCAACTTTATGATCACGTACGGCATACCGATCATCGACCTGTTTTAAAACGAGCTGAACGCAAGGATTTATTGCAGCATGTCCAAAATCTGCTGCATGCAAGAACCCCTTATTATGCAAGGGCGAACCACACCTTTATTTGCGATGATGATTGGGGAATTGACGAAACCATTGAACGATTGTTGAAATTAATTGAAGAGAATCATGAAAATAATTGATGTTATTCACGGACCCAATTTAAATCTGCTGGGTTCGCGAGAACCTGAAATTTATGGAACCGATGCGCTGGAGCCAATCAATGCTTATATTCAGGAGAAAACCGCTGAATATAACGTTGAATTGCATTTCTTTCAATCCAACCACGAAGGGGCGATAATCGAACGTATACACGCGGCGCGTGGTACGGTTGATGGCATCGTGATTAATCCTGCAGCCTACACGCATTACAGCATTGCTATTCGTGATGCACTGTCTGCAGTTGCCGTACCAGTCGTGGACGTGCATTTGTCGGATATTTCTAAGCGTGAAGACTTTCGCAGGACTTCAGTCATCTCTGATATCTGTTTGCAGCAAATTGGCGGATTCGGCAAAAACAGCTATGTATTTGGTGTGGAAGCCTTAATCGGTTATGGTGCGTTGCGCAGAATGAAAGAAGAATGGGATGCCGTAAAAAACCGGGATGACATGTTAAAAAAAGCGGTTGATGTATTACATGCTACATTTCCCAAATACGATTGGACCGGGATTTACTTAGTCGATGGCGATGAACTGGATTTGCATAATTTTCATGGTGCGCCTTCACCGCACTCCCGAATTCCGATCGGGCAGGGGATTTGTGGTGCAGCCGTGGCAGAAAGAGATTCGATCATCGTACCGGATGTCAATGCTGATCCACGCTATCTTGCCTGTAGTATCGAAACAAAATCAGAAATAGTCGTTCCTATTTACGCCAAAGAAGAAATCGTGGGTGAAATTGATATTGACAGCCATCGTCTTGATGTCTTCAAAAAGCATGATCGCAAATTTTTGGAAGAGGTTGCGGGAGAGATAGGGCTGCGGTGGTAAACAATGCAAAGGACGAAGCGCGTTTGAAACAGAAGCTGGAAAGTATAGAACGGCTTTTCGCAGGCGCGACCACGGAAGGGGAACGAATTGCAGCGGGTGTTGCCCTTAAAAAAATACAGAAACGATTGCAGAAATTTCAAAAAAGCGAACAACCTGTTGAATATAAATTTACGTTGAATGACATGTGGTCACGTAAATTGCTTGTAGCCCTCATGCGACGTTATGGAATCGAGCCTTATCGTTACGCCAGACAACGCTACACAACTGTTATGGCACGCATTCCGAAGCAGTTTGTTGAAGAGATTCTGTGGCCGGAATTTAAAGAATTAAATGATGTCTTGCGGGCTTATCTGGAAGAGACCACCGGTCGGATCATAACAGAAAATATTTATGCGGACAGTTCCGAGGCTTCCGTTATCAAGGAAATTGGATAGATATAAATGAAAAAGGTCACTTTTATAAGTGACCTTTTTTTTGTGACCCCTAGGGGGTTTGAACCCCTGTTGCAGGAATGAAAGTCCTGAGTCCTAACCACTAGACGAAGGGGCCAAAATTCAGAGCTGTAATAATAATTATATTCTATTTTAAATGCAACAAATTTTTAAGAAGGGTGAGCGACGGGACTTGAACCCGCGGCCACCAGAGCCACAATCTGGCGCTCTACCACCTGAGCTACGCCCACCATTTAAAAAGGCTGTGCCTTCTCAATTTGTACGCCAGAGGGGAATCGAACCCATAACCTACGGCTTAGAAGGCCGTTGCTCTATCCGATTGAGCTACTGGCGCCCTTGTCAAAAAAGAAAGTCGGGGCAGCAGGATTTGAACCTGCGGCCCCCTGGTCCCAAACCAGGTGCGCTAACCGGACTGCGCTATGCCCCGTTTTCACTTTATCCAAAGAACCCGCCCGGCTCAGCCAGACAAGACGAATAAGATAAAGTTTTTTATTTGAATGTCAAGATTATTTTCGGGGTATTTTATCATTTCTTTAATTTTGGATCATAAATTTTATTTGCGGGAGGAAACAACGTGGCGTCCCCCTGAAAATTAAATAGGAAGCACCGGAAAATGCCGGTGCTTTCAAAAATTATTGGATACCCATTTTAGCTTTTAAGGCAGCTAATGAGTCGGATCCGGAAGTCGAAGCCGGTGTATCCAATACGGCATCAATTTCATCATCGACTGAGCCTCCAATTTGACCTGTGTCTCCATAGGCTTCAGCAAGCGATTCTTCCTCATTTACTTTGTCTTTCATGCGTTCTAACATGGCAACTGTACTCGAAGAATCTACATTGGTTAACTGCATGTTGATTTTTTTTATAGAAGATGCAGTTTTTGCGCGGGCTTTCAATGTAACGAGTTCATTTTCATAGCGAGAAATCGTCTGTTTTAATTTCTCTACTTTACCCTGGAGCTGATCCGCCATTTTCTGCTGGGCCTGCCAATCCGCAGAGAGTTGCGTCCCACGATTCGTTGCTTCTTCTGTTTTGGTGAGCGCTTCGGTCG
>QQUM01000494.1 GCA_008501545.1 Calditrichota bacterium | reverse complement strand
GGTGCCCCGGATCCGGATAATGATAACGATGGTATTCACGACGTTGTTGATGCAGCACCAAATGAGCCTGAAGACCACGATGGTTTCGAAGATGAAGACGGACGTCCTGATCCGGACAACGACAACGACGGCATTCCGGATTTGCGCGATGGTGCACCGAATACGCCGGAAGATTTCGACAATTTTGAGGATGAAGATGGTATTCCGGACTGGGATAATGATGGCGATTCAATACCGGATTCCCTTGATGGGGCCCCGATGCAGCCGGAAACCCTGAACGGTTATTTAGATGACGATGGCATCCCTGATGCGGATCCATGGATGAATCCGGGCGAAAAACAAATCTTGCAGGGTATAAGCTTTAAAAGTGGCTCAGCAACTTTGAGCAGCGCAAGTTACCAGGCTTTGAATACAATTGCCAAGCAACTTAAATTCGATAAATCCATTCATCTCGATATACAAGGTTATACTGACGATCGGGGCAGGGAGTCTGCAAATCTGCAATTATCGCTGAAGCGGGCGAACAGCATTCGAGCTTTTCTCATAAGTAAGGGTGTAGATGGTGGGCGTTTACTTGTCACGGGATTTGGTGAGGCGAATCCCCTTGCACCGAATGATACTGCAGAAGGCCGGCGGGCAAACAGAAGAATTGAAATTATGCGGATTAAATGACCGGTTTCAATTTTCCTTAAATAATACAAATGAATTCGAAAACACGAAAACGATCAGGGCCAAAGCTTTGATCGTTTTCTTTTAAATTGCACCTTGCATCCATTTGGGTGTCCGATCAAACCAATCGATTAAATTTCTAATATTCGACTTTGGATTTTCTGTCCAACCCGGCACGAACGGCATCTCCCAATGATTGCAGTGTAAATGGTTTTGCAATATATGTGGCATTCACCAGCTCTTTCGCATGTTCCAGACGCTCGCTTTCTGCGAAGCCAGTCGCCACAACAAAACGTTGTCGCGGTTTATATTTCAAGATGGCCTGAATTGTATCCAATCCGTCAAGATCTTCATCAAGGATCATATCCATAACGATCAGATCAAATTCATTATTTTGGACAACGCCCAGCGCTTTGCTACCGGAGTTTATTGAAAAAACTTCATATCCCAGATGTGTTAAAAGTTTTTTCGCCAGCGCTCGCTGTTCATCATTGTCATCGACAATGAGAATGCGTTCATGCCCTTTTTGCAATTTTTGCTGTTTGCGTTCCTGCATTTTCTTGTAGGAGGTAGCAGGGAAATACAATGTAAATTCCGTCCCCACGCCCGGTTTTGTCTCCAGGTCGATGTATCCATTGAGATCCGAAACAATACCATAAACAATGGCCAAACCAAGGCCGGTTCCGCTTTTCCCCATTTGCTTTTTTGTATAAAATGGTTCAAAAATATGTTCAGTATCACTTTTTTTGATTCCTTCGCCCGTATCGATAATCTGCACCACTGCATAGCGACCCGGTGGCAATGTTCCTGTATAAACAACTTTTGATTCTTGAATCCGGCATCCACTGGCTTTTATCGTCAGTTTGCCCCCATCTGGCATGGCTTCCAAAGCATTGATTGTCAGGTTCATGAATACCTGGTGCAAATGGACATCCGAGGCTTTTACTCCCGGTGTTTTGGGAGAAATTTCTGTATGAACCGTGACTCGTTCGTGCTGAACTTGTTTCTCAATGAATTCAGGAGAATTCAAATACGCACCGATCAACTCCTGCAGCGATAGCGCCATCAATTTATAATTTCCCCGCCTTGCCAATGTCAGCAAATCCTGGATAACCGCTGCTGCCCGCAGGGCGGCATTGTGGATGGCTTCAATGTCCTCTTCAAATTTCGGGTCACTGTGGACCTGAGAGAGCAGCAAATCTGTGTACCCGACAATCGGTCCCAGAATATTGTTGAGATCATGCGCAACTCCACCCGCCAGTATTCCCAGGGATTCCATGCGTTGTGAACGATCCAGCCTTTTTTGCAATTCGCGTTCTCTTTTTTCAGCCCGTTTGCGCTGAACGCTCTCTTTACGCAAGTCCTTAACACGCTCCTTTATCCTTTGTTCGAGCAGTTGAACGATATTTTTTTGATCCGTATCATACTTTTGTATTTCCAGCAACATATCGTTAAATTCTTTTGCCAGCACGCCAATTTCATCGTGGGGAATACTTTTAATTCTCGTATTGAAATTGCGTTTTTCAGAAATTTGCTTCGCGGCCTCGCCGAGCTCAGCAAGGGGACGCGCCATTGAGCGCTGCAGGAAGAGCGCTAAAAGGATCGCGATGGAAACGGGTAGCGGGATGAGGATCAGGAAAAGAGTGACGTAATGTCCAATCTGGTATGCGAATGCGGTATTGCTGATACGAATGTGCTGTACACCGAGAAGGTTCTTACCATCGGGCGCGGTAATCGGATAAAAAAGATCAGACCAGAAAGATTGGGAAAGCATGGTTTCGGTAAATTCAGCTGGTGGAAATGCAACGCTTTTCTCATCAGCACGCACGTATTTTGCGAAAATTTTCCCGTTGCGATCATAAACTGCCGCAGAAATCACTTCTGGCTTGTGCATTAAAATGCCGGCAGTATTGCTTTTGATGGCATTGAAATCACCACGAGCGAAATCTGACCGATTTGTGCTTTCTAAAATCTTGACTAATGTTTGGTATTCTTCAACGACCCCGGAACGGTGGCTGAGCCGGTTGTAAATGATGAGGCTGATAAATGCCAACATCAAGGCTAAAACGCAATTTACAGCCGTGCCCAATATTATTTTTTGCTTGATTGTGCGGGTACCGGCAATAAACAATTTCCTCTCTCCCGTCATTTAAACAAGTTTCTGTGCGGTTCAAATCAAAACAGCGCAGCCAAAAAATTAAACAGGCATTTTCGCCTTACGACTTAAAAGTGAGAAAAAGAATTTGTTGGTGAATCAATCAAAGGTGTCGGACTCAGGAGGGACATCGCGCATTACAATTCTGCTCTATACTAAAACATACCGGGATAAATTCAACGAATTTCATAGATACCGCAAAAATGTAACATTCACTTGCTCACCAGTAAAAAGTGTTTCCCAATGATACCGGCATTTTGTAAGTTGCGAGACACACCATTTTTACATACCAGTCCATAAGGTATAGTCCAAAGCATGAAGGAAAGAGCTTATGCGAAAATTTATTATCATTTTTGCTCTGTCTTGCATTGCATCCCTGTTATTCTGCGACACACTGCAAAACGTTCCATACGAAGAAGCATTGATAAAAATACAATTCAGAGACGAGCTTGGAGATGCTTCGCCTGATCTTACTTATTTGCCAATTGAACTCCAGGCCCTCCTGCTGGATTACGCTCGAAACAAAGAACTCTTGCTCAAAAGCAGAATCGCATTACTTAAATATCCACAGCAAGCTGAAAAAACGCTGCAGTTGTATGGCGCGGACACGCTATTTCAAAACATACTCTTACGATATGGCGAAATCACCGTACCGATTACCTCCTATTTTTTTGAAAATGAAAGCAGTTTACTGGAGGTTGGCCGTCAGGCGGAAAACCGGTTTTTCCAGTTTGCAACAAAACTCCGGAATCTGTGGGATAAGGATACAGGTGGTGTACCGGTAACAGAATTTCAGCACATCGAAAAACTGGATTCGGTGCAACGCGGTTGGCTTGCCATTAATTTTATAAATAATGAAGGCTACGATTTTATTGGTCAATTCGCCATTAACGAGAACAAGGAAGTGAAGTGGATTCAAACTGAACGGTTTTTAGAAAACCTGAACGCCTTTTTCGCTGGTGGCATTCGCAATCTCGAAACCAAAATTGTGCTTAACGAAAAATTGACCGGTTACGATTATTTAATGGGCGCAGTTGATGTTGCTGTTATTGGCGGCACATTAAAACTGTTGCGTGCGGGCAGGGTAGCTTCTAAGTCTGGTAAATCGGTGGGATTTGCAACCAGAACGCAGCTTTTTGCACCACGGTTGTTTGCTGGAGGCGGGCTGATCGTCCGAAAAATTGCAACTTACGGTGCTGTAGCCGCAACAGCCTACGTAGTTGCTACGCATCCGTTTGTGCTCCATGGCATGATGGCTGAAATTGCCAATGGCGTGGGCATTCCACCAACCTTGTTTCAATTCGTCGGTTGGTTTTTACTTCTCTTCATCCTTGCCTATCCCCTGTTCTGGCTTTTCCAGTTTCTCCTGCGACCGACAATCTGGATCCTGACGATGAGCACTGGATTTCTCGCGAAACTGGGAAAACACCTGCGCTACCAACGCGATTAATGCGTTTTTCATTATCGAGCGCTTGCTTGGTATGCGTTCGAATGAGCGCACTGCCGGCGTAATCTGTAAACGAATAGTATTGTTGAAATTCTTTTTCGCAATAACGAAATGGTGTATAGCTCTGCAGAAAGAGTATCCCGACAGATTTGTTTTCCAGCTGCGATAATTTTAGGTTATGAAAAAATGGGGTAGGAAATTGAAAATTGTGAATCATGATATTATAACATCTCGATACACCGAGTAAAAAAAGGTAATATCTGGTCTTAATCTTTCTTCTAAACCTGCTCTAAACACTGGAAAAAATTGCATAAGATTCAGGAAATTTCTTACAATAATTTCATTGCTTATCTGTAAGAGCTTCTCTAATTTACTCAATAACTTACTCGATGTCAAAATACGTTTTAAGAGATGTGTTGGAGGCATGAATGAAAAAATTTATCAAATGGTTTAGCATTTCCGTGGTCGGCGTGCTGATTATTGTCGTTGCAATAGCTGCAATAACACTCGTTCGTTACAACCGATTTGGCCTTTATCCTTCCGGTGGCGTTCTATCCGAAAACCAAAAAGCTTTCGATATCACCTCCTACGATATTTCAATTACACCGGATGCAACAGAAAAGAGTATCACAGCAAAAACCATCGTATCATTGCGCTCGCTGAAGGATGGTCTTGATGAAATTCAACTCCAACTCATCAACAATTTTGAAATACAAGAGATTGCGACTGATGCCAAAAATGTACTCGATTTTAAACATGAGGATGGGCTGATAACCATTCAATTGGCGAA
>QQUM01000344.1 GCA_008501545.1 Calditrichota bacterium | reverse complement strand
TTGTTCCGGTTCGGCGCCAGCAGCCTGCTCAATGATTTATTGAAACAAATATACAAGCAGATGACTGGGCGCTATGCCTATGAGAAGGCCTTTTCAATCGATTGATTTGCTTGACGAAAGAAACGCTGACAGGATTTGATACCCTGTCAGCGTTGGCTACTGCAGAAATGTGAACAAAGGAAAGCTTATGGGAAAAACGATGTCAACAAATAACAATAAAACAGCTGGTGAATCGGGCTTTCAATTTGAATATGATCCGGCACCGGAATCGACAGACATGGTGAACATAAAAAAACAAAACAAATTATTTATCAACGGTAAGTGGATGGCTGGAAAAAGTGGAAAATTTTTTGATACTATAAATCCGGCCAATGGCGAAAAATTGGCGGAACTGACAGAAGCGAATACGGAAGATGTTGACCGTGCGGTGAAAGCCGCACGAAAAGCATTTAACGGCGCCTGGTCCGAGCTTTCACCAAAACAACGCGGGCGGTATATTTACCGAATAGCCAGAATCATTCAGGAGCGTTCCCGTGAATTGGCCGTGCTTGAAACGATGGATAATGGCAAGCCGATTAAAGAAAGCCGGGACTTTGATATTCCACAGGTTGCTGCCCATTTTTTCTACTACGCAGGCTGGGCGGATAAACTGGACTATTTGTTTAATGGCAAATCGGTTTCACCCATCGGCGTTGCGGGACAGATTATCCCGTGGAATTTTCCACTTTTAATGGCGGCATGGAAAATTGCACCTGCTCTGGCGGCTGGCAATTGTGTTGTGCTCAAGCCGGCAGAAACCACATCGCTGACTGCACTGCTGCTCGGTGAAATCATCGAAGAAGCCGGTTTGCCTCCCGGCACCGTAAATATCATTACCGGCGCCGGGGCGACAGGTGCGGCCCTGGTCAACCATCCCGATGTTGATAAAATCGCCTTTACCGGCAGCACGGAAGTCGGAAAAATCATTGCACGCAGTACTGTAAACAGTGCGAAAAAATTGACATTGGAATTGGGTGGAAAGTCAGCACACATCGTGTATGAGGATGCAGCACTTGATCAGGCAGTTGAGTCTGTTGTCAGTGGTATCTATTTCAATCAGGGACATGTTTGCTGTGCCGGTTCCCGCTTACTGGTCGAAGAATCCATCGCTGATTTGTTTGTTCATAAATTGAAGCGACGCATGGCCAGCCTGCGGGTCGGTGATCCCCTGGATAAAAACACGGATATCGGTGCGATCAATTCGCCCGGGGAACTCGAAAAAATTAAAGGGCTGATAGCGGATGCTATTGCAGATGGCATCGAATATTTTGAGCCTGAATCGACGGTTCTTCCACAAAAAGGATATTATATAAAACCGAGTTTTTTTAATAACGTTGCCTCCAGTGCCACGATTTGCCGCAGAGAAATTTTCGGACCTGTTCTGGCAATCCAGACCTTCCGTACACCGGAGGAAGCAATTCGCAAGGCTAACGATACGCCATATGGTTTGGCGGCGGGTATCTGGTCAGAAAAAGGTTCAAAAATTCACAGTACAGCACAAGCATTGAAAGCCGGTGTGATTTGGGCAAATACATACAACAAATTTGATCCGGCCAGCCCGTTTGGTGGTTACAATGAAAGTGGTTGGGGTCGTGAAGGCGGCCGGCATGGATTATTATCGTACGTGGAGGTAAAATAATGGCCGGATTAAACGGAACGAATACACATGTCGCAAAAACGATAAAACTCTATATTGGTGGGGCCTTTCCCCGCACTGAATCGGGCAGAAGCTTTCCTGTTTATACTGCAGAATCCAAAAAATTATATGCCCATCTATGCCGCGCATCACGAAAAGATGCCCGCAACGCTGTAGCCGCAGCAAAGTCTGCAATCAATGGATGGAGCAGCCGGTCGGCATACAATCGTGGCCAAATTCTCTATCGCATGGCAGAAATGCTGGAAGGAAAACGAAGCGAATTTGTGGACACATTTGTGGAAACATTGGGTTATTCACAAGATGAGGCAGATAATGCCGTTGATGAGGGGATCGATGCCTTTGTTTATTATGCCGGTTTTGCGGATAAATACCAGCAAGTGATTGGGGCGGTGAATCCCGTCAGCGGTCCACACCATAATTTCACAACACCGGAACCGGTTGGTGTCGTTGCTATGCTTGGCTCTGATAAATTTCACTTTGGCCAGCTCATCTCCCGCATTGCCAGCATTGTTTGTTCCGGCAACACGTTGGTTTTACTTCTGGCAGAAAAAGGAGCTGCCATACTCGCCCCGCTTGCTGAAGTGTTCGCTACATCCGATCTGCCGGGTGGTGTAATCAATCTACTCACTGGTTTTTTGGACGAACTGTACATTCATATGGCCAGTCACATGGAAGTGGATTCGATTTGTTGTGAATTTACAGAAGGGGAAATTACTGCAAAGGTCAAAGAAGAAGCCGTGCATAACTTAAAACGCGTGGTAGTCACACCCCGAATTGAACCAGGTCTGCAAAGTGTTCTTGATTTTGTAGAATTGAAAACTGTTTGGCATCCGGTCGGTTTTTAGAGTTTGTGAGGGGGCTGAGTAAAAATATAATTTCAGTAAATAAATATGCAATTCAATCTATATGCATATTTAAGTCAGTAAAAATAGGCGGAGCAAAGCGAACGCCAGTCAATTCCCCTTCTGGAAGGGGTGGGCCCGAAGGGCTCGGGGTAGGTCAGGTTCGAGCGTGACAAATCATACAAAGAGGTTAATTCTACGCCAAACCCACCCCTGATCACGAAAAAATGCTTCGCTTTTTTCGCTGATCTGTCCCCTCCCGAGAGTGGACTTTGAAAAGCAAAATTCAGCGTTTTGTATTTTTATACAGCAAATTTATGTTTTGACTCAGCCCCTCTTCCATACACAACAAACATAATTTTTATCGCATGTAAATCATGCGTTTTGTTTCACGTTGTGCCGTTTTTAAAGCAAGCGCCCCCTCATAATTTTCAACACTCAAAGCCTCTAGCAGATAATAGTAGACTCCACTTGCAAGTGGCTGTCCGAATTCATTGCGTGCGTTCCATGTGAAATTGTGAGAGCCATTATTAAGCTCCCCAGCGAAAAGCGTTTTTACTTTCTGTCCAACGATGTTGAAAATTGTAAGCTGAATGTATGACTCCGCTCCCAAATCAAACGAAATTGTCGTGCTGGGATTAAATGGATTGGGATAATTCTGATTTAACTTAAATACTTTTTCTATTTCAAGAATTTCATCGACCGGCCCTACTGAATCGGGTGGAGATCCTGTCGTATCCGGCCTGTCTTTATTGAATTCGGATATTTGCACATAATCAAAAATTAGATTTCGATCCCAGCCTGCAGCCGGGTTAAAAATGTCGTTCAGAAATGATATTTTTAGGACGTGCATCCCCTCTTCCACCTGGAATTCACGGCTAAAAAATTTAAAGTCTGACGAGTCAACAGACACGACATCAAGTGACATACTATCCAGTTGCACTTCAAATGAACTCCATTCGTTATTGATGTATTCATTCGACTTGGCCAGAAATTCGAAATAATATGTCCTGGTGCTATCAAAATGGATATTCCATGAAATGGATCCATTGTCCCAAAAGTAGTAGAGACTATCACGAATCGATCCAAGGCCATGTTTTAAACCAAAATAAATAGCGCGTAATCTTAAATTCTGTCCCGATATTTTATTATAAATAATGTTTGGATCAATCCCATTTCCCGGATTATCCGGCATCTTTGCGCTGACGACTTCACTCGGATTACTTACATTTCCCGAATAATCGATAGCGAAGACGACAAAATAATATGTCTGACCCGGTAGTAGATTTTTAAATTCGTATTCAGTGTTTTTTCCGGTATTAACGGAATTGGGCATATCAGCGCTGCTTAAACCATAACGAATTTGATATCCGGACAGGTCGCTTTCCGTGTTTGCATCCCAGGAAATCAAAATCGAACTCCCCATGAGCGCTGTTGTTGTGAAAAAGAGGATTATTGGAAAGTAGAGTATCGCTAATAAATAGCGCTGTAACTTGAACATGCTGTCGTCTCCAGTTTCAGAAATAGTCGGTTCCATATGCAATCTTCTTCGCGTGTTCGTAAATGGTCACTGACAATGTTTGTGCCAAATATTATGTGCACTCTAAAAACTATATCGAAATCAAAATGTTAAAGCATTAAAAAATAATGGGGAAATATTATTTTATTGTATGGCTATTTCAATTGTGTAATTCAAATTCGCACTTTGTGTTAAACCGGGATTAGGGATCGAATTTCTGGAATCTCATTAAATTCAAATCGATTTTCACTTGCGTGCGATATGATATTTACCATCGTCGCCAATCATTTTGATACGAAAGCGAAGGTTTCCCGTCGAGGAGCAAGGTCTTGTAAGCATATAATAAATCAGTGGTTTGTCTGTTTTTATGTCTTTGATTTATCTTGCATTTGAACCTGAAATTATGTATTACTATCTGAAACAGAACGAAGAACGATCTGTCCACGGGGCGATTTTTTTAAATCATACGAATCTTTAAGCCATAGAAGTGATAAAATTGAAAACCAAAGGAGTTTGAAAAATGCCGTCATTTGATATCGTAAATAAAGTCGATCAGCAGGAAGTTGACAACGCCGTAAATAACACATTGAAGGAAATTTCAACCCGCTATGATTTCCGCGGATCGATAACAAGTATTGAGCTGAACAAGAAAGACATGGTTGTTACGATTAACACGGAAGACGAGATGAAAATGCGGGCTGTCAAGGATATGTTGTCCGTCGCATTTTCAAAAAGAAAAATTAATCCCAAAAACCTGAAATTCGGGAATCCGGAGCCGACATCAAAAGGCCATTTGAAACTCAACACGACCATTCTGCAAGGAATCGATAAAGACGAAGCACGTCGAATCGTCAAAGAAATTAAGGGCTTGAAGCTCAAAGTACAACCGGCCATCCAGGAAGACCAGGTTCGTGTCACCGGAAAAAAAATTGATGATATGCAGACCGTCATACAGCATTTAAAGAACAGTCGCATTGAAATACAAACTCAGTTTGTAAACCTGAAATGATACAG
>QQUM01000134.1 GCA_008501545.1 Calditrichota bacterium | reverse complement strand
CCATTTTCCCTCACGAAATGCAGGGCGCCCTTCAATCGGGCCGAACTGTTGCTCAAACAGCGTCAGGTCGTAATTGGCATCAACCCAGGCGCGTATTGCATCTTGTCCTTCAATGAATTCCCCGGGACCACCATCGCGCACTTCATCGACAATACCATCTTCATCGTTGTCTATTGCATCGAGGAATTTACCCGGTGTTTCGAGATAGGCGTATCCCAGGTATCCGGTGACGCCGCATGAGCTGGTTAGATCTTTGCCATGGCCGAATTTATCCCATGTATAAACCAGATCAAGTCCCTGGGAGTCGTCGTAAAACGCATTATCGTCATCCGATTCGGCGATGCCATCGCAGGAAATAGCCGATCCGCCCACGCCGGAATCGAAATACAAACCAAAGATGATGTTTTCATTGTAGTTGGTTGTGCCTTCATTGGTGATATCGTAATGCCAGAAGATGACATTGCTTGCTTGCGGGTTGGCCCACTGAAAACCGCGCACCTCAATGCGCAATCCCAATCCGCGTCGGGTCGAATCCCTGCTGTCGGGATAATAATCCCAGGCATCATAGAAATCATCATCCATGACCGTGAAACTTTCCTGATCAGCATTGGGCCGTTTACCAAAATAACCGTTCCATGCGCCTGCCCAACCCGGATCATCCGCATCGCTGACTTTATCCGGCCAATAGTCCGGCCAGGTGCGTGGATCGTAACTTACGGCCGGTGATCGTCCCTGGTTTATTCCGGGATCGGCTTGAAAATAGCCCGGGCGGGGTTCAAATCGCATAACCCGATTATGCAGAGGGCTGGTTTGTTGCCGCTCACGGTATCCAGTCTCCATAATATATGCCGGTCGGCCGTCGACCTGTTCAATTCGCGCCAAAACAAACGGGGTGATGCCGTCGCTGTAATTCATACCGCTGCCTTTTGGTACTTCAGCGGAATGAAAAACACTGAGGTCGACATTCACCGGACTCTGTGGATAGCCACCGACCATGCCGTAATTCTCAAATCGTGTTCGAATATTTGCGGCGTCGTGATGTCCGGTTCGTTCAGCATCTACTCTTCCCCGCATTTCTTGCGGCACAACCGGTTGCAACTGCTGTTGGGAAAACAACTCAACAGCGCCGGCGAATGTGAAATACACAACAAAAGTGAATTTTAGAAATTTCATATATGCCACTCCCGTTACCAGAGCAGTTTTCATTCTGCTCGTTAGACGTTTTCTGTTATAATCCCGAATTTAAAGTAATTCCGACTTCGATCCGTCGCGGTGCGTAATAGCGACCGGGATTGATCAGTGTGCCCTCATCGGCGATTGGTGTTAGCGAATAATCGGGACTGCCGGTGTCGGTAAAAACAAAACCGTTAACAAACCGGGTATCGAGCAAATTGTAAGTGCGAACAAACAAGCTCGTTTTAATGCCTGCTATGTTCAGAAATTTTTCAGCACGCAAATCGATGAGCAGGGAGGAGGGTTTATTGCCGGAATTGCGTTCCAGACCGGCGCCAAAACCGCTGCCCAATTCCGGCGTGTAAGGCTGTCCGCCGGCAAAACGGAAGATGGCGCTGATGGAGAAATTCTTCGGCTGTTGTATAGCCATTGTGGCGTTCAAAGTGTGTCGCTGGTCCCAATTTAACGGAATCTGTTCCGGCCGGGGATCCTCGCCTGCTTCTGCACGCGTCGCGGTTTCACGGGGATCGCTGGAATTGCCCTGAGCGCGTTGCCAGGTATAATCCAATGTAGAGCTGAACAAACCGATACGCCTTTGATCGAAAGCAATTGTAAATCCGGTAACGTTGCCAAAATCCACATTGGTGAAGCGCGCATATTCTGCGGCAGCGTAGGTCGAGACAAATTCGACACCGAGCAGATCGCGAATATCTTTATAAAAAATACTGAAATCGAGGCCGAGAAAATCGGTCAGCGCATGCTTGTAGCCAAACTCATATTGAATGGTGCGCTCCGGTTTGATATCGGGATTGCCAAGCACGCCATAGGTGATGCCGCCAGCCTGCAATTCATCGAGCACATCGTAGTTGGCGTTGGAAAAAATCTGACCAAGTGCCGGCATTTGATAGAAATGGCCATAAGCAAAAAATACAGCCGCTGATGCTGAAATGGGATGGGAAATACCCAGCCGGGGAGCTAATGATGTTTTGTTAGTCGTGCTCTGTGGACGGGATTCGGGCGCGCCGGAAATCGCATTGGCCGGATTTTGCAGATCGCTGGGAATGGTTGAGCGGGCGTCAAAATATTCGAGACGCGCTCCGGCCCGCACCACCAAATCCTTCCATTCAATTTGATCCTGGCCATAAGTCGCCAGCGAGATGGGATCGTACTCTGATGCCGCAGGATAGTCTGGCGGTTCATTCTCATGGCGAATAATGGTGTTGCCGCCCGAGTTGACCAAATAGCCGTCCGGGGTGCCGAAAGTAATATCCGATTGCTGCAACTCAATTCCAAATTTAACCTGATGCGCACGGCTTACCTGGCTGGTGAGCGCTGCTTTGAGAACGCGGGCATCGGTTTTTTGAATATACCGCCCCAGACCGACGCCCTGCACATTGGCGCCGATTTCATAAGCAATGTCACTGCGTGGTGGACCGGCGGCGTCATATCGGGGATCGTTAAAATCCTCGTAAACGTAATCCGAATAATCAAAATAATTGTTGCGCAAACTCAGTGTATAAAAGGTGTTCTTAGATAATGTGTGGGTAATGTCCAGCCCGTGCACAAGGGATGTCTGGCGCTGGATTGGCGCACCATCGGGATTATAGCGAAAACTAAAAGCATAACGTTTGCTTTCAATTTTATTAGCGATAGCCTGATAACTCAGCTCAATATTTTCCAGCGAGCGGTTGGTTATTTTTGCCAGTCCTGACCATTCTTCGCTGTAGTTCAATGGCATTTCCAGGCTGTCACCGGTTGGGCTAAAAATTTTATTTTCAAAATCAGCGCGGTCTGTCGGGTTGAAGCGCCGGACTGCTGTGACATAACCATCGCTGGAAAAATGGCGGCCACTGAAAATATAGCGCGTATTGGGAATGCCTATAGGGCCGCTGAAGCTAATTTGATAATTTTGCTGTGTAAGCGGTTTAAATTCATCTTCAACGATTCGTTTGTTATTGGAAAATACATAATCGCTGAGAAAAAACTCGGCATTCCATTTAAAATTCTCCGTTCCGTTTTTAAGCACGGCGTTCACAACGCCGCTCATCGCCTGGCCGTATTCCGCATCGAATGTGCCGCTGATTACCTGAACTTCCTGTAAAAGAGAGCGATCGATGCGCAATGAAGAGCTGTTATTGAAGGAGTTGTTGACCGAAACACCATTGATTTGATACTGCACCTCGCCGATTCGTCCGCCACGAAAGTGACCATCCACAACACCTGCCTGCAAATTGACGATATCCTGCAATTCCTGAACCGGCAGGCTTTCGATATCCTCGTTGGTAACTGTAGCTTTCGAGCTTGTCAGATTGGTTTCGACAATGGGTCGCTCGGCAACGATGACAACGGCGTCTGCTTCCAGAGCAGCCTCTTCAAGGGAAATATTTACGGTTGTTGTGTTGTCCGATGTAATTAACACTTTTTCGACAACAACTTTTTTATAGCCAATAAAAGTAATATTAACGCTGTAAGTACCTGGCGGGATATTTAAAATCCGGTAGTACCCTTCAGCATCGGTTGCTGCACCCAGAGAAGTTCCTGATATGATGACATTGGCGCCGGGCAATGGTTGGTTCTGCTGGTCTAAAACCTGGCCGGCAAGTTTCCCGGAAATTCCACCTTTAAGTGTTGTGGAAAAAAGCATGAGAAAGATACAGAGCACAAGCAAACCCATTTTTTTTGATTGAAAAATCTTATTGTTCGTTTTGCCTGAATTATCAATTAGCCGGATCATATTTTATCTCTTTCTGGATTAGTCTGAAAAATCGCGGAACGCTGCTGTAAATCGCAGCGCTCCGCGACGGAGGTCATCACTTAACTTATTTATTTCAGAAGAGTAAATTTACCATAAACCGTGGAATGAGTATTTTTTGTCATATTGCCTTTCATGTGCAGTCTGTAAAAATAAACACCCGAGGTCATTTTGTGCGCATCAAAGGTAATTTGCTGCTTGCCTGCATTTTGCAAACCGAGCGGCAGGTTGACCACATTGCGTCCCAGAATGTCGTAGACTTTCAATGTGACCAATCCTTCTTCCGGCATGGTAAACACGATATTGGTCGTTGGGTTGAATGGATTGGGATAATTGCCGACGAGTGCGAATGTTTCGGGTGTACCGACATTGTGGCCTTCTGCAACACCAGTTCCAATCATTGCCGTCGGATCCATATACGCCCAGGCTGGACCTGCCGGATTCACACTTTCACGCATCCACCAGACACGGTTACCGTAATTATCCGCAGCGTTTTCAAAATTCTCGCCATCAAACAAGCAGGCGCTGATTAACAACACCCCGTCATAGTTTTCAGCAGGATAACCAAATTTTGTCAGATCCAATGCCAATTCGAAGGTGTAACCTTCATCCACATCGTTGTAATCGTTGATTGTGGTATTCGCTTTCATCTGCACCGCGGCTTCGCCTCCATGCAACGAGTCGATCAGGAATGGCAAGTACCCGGCTTTTATTAGCCCACCTGCGGGATCAAAACGCATAATGAGTTCATGGCGGATTGAATTGGTTTGATTTGGATCGATTTCTTTGCGATCATTAATGACAAAACGGATGCCGTCCCACTGATCGAAATTTTCCAATGACCAGACCGCCTGGTCGCGCACATCGACGCCGAGATAGAGCATGTTTTCTTTGAAGAACCATTTCACGGTAGCGTCAGCAGGGTCGAGCACTGCCGCACGAGCGCCATCGATTTCAGGCTGCCACTGCCCGCTGCGCCATGGGCCGATTGCAGGGTAGGAATTTCGCAGGTCTTCGTCATCGAAACGAAGATCGATGCCTGGAGCTGCCATCCACACGTCTTCACTCAGGGCGCCATCAACGGTCGGAGAGTCAAAGTTTGCGCCACTGGGAATGATAATTTCAGGACCCACTTCCGGAACGGCACCGGAAGCGTCAGTCACATCCGAACGGG
>QQUM01000697.1 GCA_008501545.1 Calditrichota bacterium | reverse complement strand
TCTCGTTGGCGAAACCGGAACCGGCAAAGGCTGTTGTGCCGATTTTATACATTTTAACAGCGATTTACATTACGGGCCATTTATCCAATTTAATTGTGGTACTGGTCCTGAAAATCTGTTCGAGAGCCAGCTATTCGGCCATGCTAAAGGCGCTTTTACCGGTGCCGACAACACACGGGTTGGTCTGGTGGAAGATGCAAACAACGGCACATTGTTTCTCGATGAAATCAATTCTCTGTCACTTTCTTCACAGGTAAAGCTCAACACATTTCTCGAGACCGGAAAATTCCGTCGTGTCGGTGAATCAAAGATTCGTCAAGTCGAGACGCGTATAATTGCTGCATCGAATTGTGATATTCAAAATTGCATTGCTACAGGCAGTTTCCGGGATGATTTATATTATCGCATCTCGGAATACGAAGTTACTTTACCGCCGTTACGAGCACGTGGAGGCGATATAATCGAATTAGCGAATTTCTTCCTGAAGAAATTCCATCATCTCAATCCGCAATACAGCCCTTTTTCATTTTCACAGGAAGCAATCATACAACTCACTGATTATTCCTGGCCCGGCAACATTCGCGAACTACAAAACGTCCTCAAGCGGGCCATCATTGAAAGCACATCCCCCATTCTTGAATATCTAACAATCCACAAACCAAAGCGTAAATCCACAATAGCCTCTCACCCCGATTTAACCTGGAAAGAGGCCAAAAAAGCAGTCATAGAGGACTTCGAACGGGAATATATCCATACCTTATTGCAACGTTATAACGGGATTGTTGCCAACTGTGCGCGCCATGCTGGGCTACAATCGCCGGATTTCTGGAAACTTATGCGAAAATATAATATCTCAGCAGAATATTTCCGAATGCGATAAACGCCTTTCTTTTCTCATCTCTTTCAACCATGGATTTGTATCCACTTTTTTGTGGACAAATATCCCTGATTTATTCTACACTCTATATTCCAATTACAATAAATCAATTACTTACGACCTTTTTCATGCTGGCACTTTGTTTGACAGGATAACTAACAATTCCGTTAGTAAATCACAGATCGTTAGGCGAATCGGATTCTACATGAACGAAGATGAAAAAGCCGCTGTGACAGATATCCTGAAGTATTTGTACGCCCATCCGGATGCCAAGCATACGATGGAAGGGATTGCCCGGTATTGGATATTTCAACAACGCCTGGAGGAAAACCTGGATGTCGTTCTGGCAGCCACTTCATACCTCATCAATGAGGGTGTACTCGAAACTGTAAAAATGAGTGATGGCCAGGTTTATTATCGTGTCGTTCGTAGTAAACTTGATGAGCTGAGTAGTTCAAAACATTAATGGAGCCATACTGCGTGGCAACTCAAAAAGCGATCATCGCAGTAAGCGATGCGATATTACAAGTGCTATACAATACGCCCCGTCCGGCGGAACTAAACGATCATTTTGATTTAAAAGTTCTGACCGGGGACAAGTTCAAAGCAGACATGACCACGGGATTGTCGCTGTTTCTCTATCGCATTTTCCCGAACAGCAGTCATCGCACACCATCAGGTGGTCGCGGTCCTGATGGTCATCTCAAAAGAACCAAATTACCGGTGGATCTGCATTATATCCTCACTGCATGGGCAGAGGAAGCTTCATTGCAACATTTGCTCATCGCATGGGCAATGCGAGCACTGGAAGATACACCGATTCTCCCCCCTGCCCTTCTCAACGCAAATCATCAAAATGTTTTTAACCCGGAAGAAAATGTTGAACTGTTGCTTTCCGAGCTTTCGACCGAAGACATGTTCAGGATTTGGGAAACCATCACCGATTCCAATTACCAAATTTCCGTTCCCTATGTAGCACGAATGATTTTCATAGAATCTAACCAGGATGCTATCGTCGCCGAGCCTGTACAACAACGTTCATTTATTATGGGAGAACCGGTCGATGAGACATATTAAGCAACTGGAAATTTATAGAAAAACTGCACCGCTGGGGATTCGATTTTGGGACCCTGTGCTTAACCGTCAGGTGCGCTCCGGATTACATGTTCAACTTAAACCAAAAAAGAAACATGGAAGCTGGATTTCAGCACGGTTAACCACAGGCGGAATATACGCATTTCACCACCTACCAGGTTGGCGGGAATTTGTAAATTCGCAAACTGAATTCGATAGAGAGACGAGCATAACATTTACGCAGACTTTTATCATCAAAGTAACCGATATCTCGGCGACTTACCGTAATTTTGCTTTTGAATTAAATGCACCTTTTGCCGGTATTTTTCCAAGCGCTATAACCGATATCAGTATGCCCGAAACCCCGGGTATCGATCTCTTTTCTGCGCCGACCCGTTCTGTTCCAAGTGGATTCGGGGCAGTCTACGTCACTTGTACACAACTCTCTCCTTTGGAATCGAAACCTGCTTCATTCGCTTTGATTAAAATCACCACAGAAGAAAACTACACCAATTATGGACTCGCCGACAAGGATGGGAAAGCGCTCGTTTTACTTCCTTTCCCACTTATAAAACAAAAATTAGCCGATTCGCCTCCGGATGATCAACGCGTTGCCATCAGCAAATATACATGGGATGTATCCCTTTCTGTTCAATATGCAGAGAACGCGCAAAAACTGATACCTGGCTGCAAAGAACCTGACCTGCTTTCACTGCTCGATCAACCCGATGCCATGATGTATCTCTCGCTCTCACCAGTAGTTGAAAGCGCCGTGAAATCACTACAGATTCAGTTCAATAATCCGGTTGTCGCACGCACAGAGGAGCGCTCGGAATTATTCATTAAAGTATAATAATCAGGAAGTTAAAAACGCAATATACATGAAATCAATTTACAAGGGAGAAAACCATGCCTGAATATTTGGCTCCTGGCGTTTATGTCGAGGAAACGAGCTTTCGTTCCAAGTCGATCGAAGGCGTTAGTACAAGTACTGCGGGATTCGTCGGTCCGGCACGTTTTGGCCCCATCAAAGGCGAGCCGGAACTGCTAACGAGTTTTGCGGATTTCGAACGCATTTATGGTGGAATGGATCAACTTACATACGACCAAAAGTCCGTGCACAACTACCTCGCCCATGCGGTTCGCGCTTTTTTTGAAGAAGGCGGCAAACGGCTTTATGTTGCCCGCATTTATTCAAAGGCAAGTGATTCCGAGGGTAATGCCCATGCAACAACCGGTGATGGTATTTCCGGTGTTGATTTGGAAATTAAAGCACGGTACCCCGGCGCTGCGGGAAATGTGCCCGTTGCGTTTTCTTTCAAATTTGGACAGAATATTCTCACCAGTGTACCGAAAGATCCATCAAATGTCTCAGATACGGATCTTTCAGGTACAGATTTAAGCGACAGGTTGAATGTTTTACGAGGTGTACGCGATGGTGACGTTGTCTGGATGGGGCAGATAAATCAGCATCAGCCTGAAGGGGGAGACATCTATCGATTAGAACAATATTTTGACAACTCCGAAAAACGAAATTCCTACAGGCTCATCAGTGCAACATACGATGACGTAAGCGGTGTAACGCGAACATTGAGTTCTTTGCAGCCTTCAGCGCAAGTGCGTAAAATTACCATGACACTCACCATGGATCATTTGGGTAAATTTATGCAGCCGCGCTCTTGGGATAATCTCACCTTCCACCCGGACCATCCACGTGCATTGACAACGGTTTTTGCTGAAACACCGCAGTACCGTGCAACAGAACTGTACAATCCACTCATTATCACCACAGCAGCGACAGACGGTGCTTCAATTGCATTGGAACTCTTAAATCAAACCAGTGCAACGGGACTGAGCGGCAGTATATTGGATACTCTTGACGACTACTTCTCAGGCGAAGAAAAAACGTCTCCCAGCGATGCAGCGCTTTCATTTAGCATATTATTAAGCCAGGGTAGTGACGGAGTCCGTCCCGATGCCACTGCCTACCAGGGTGCAGATGGTGGTTCAAGTACCGATAAAGGTTCAAAAAGTGGTCTGCGCAGCTTTGAAGATATCGAAGATATTTCCATAATTGCTGCGCCAGGCTCGACCGCCGAATACAGCAATGTCAATGTCAAACCGGTTGCAGATACGGTTACCCGGCTACTCATTTCCCATTGCGAGCGCATGCGCTATCGCGTCGCTGTACTCGATTCGGCCGATAATCATTTAGTTTCGCAAGTGCGTTCATACCGTGGTCAGCTCGATTCCACCCACGCTGCCTTGTATTATCCGTGGGTACGCATACTCGATCCCGTCACGAACCAGGAAATCAACTTGCCACCAAGCGGATTCATTTCCGGGATTTATGCCCGGAATGATGTAGAAACCGGTGTGCACAAAGCGCCAGCAAATGAAGTGGTACGTTTGGCTATCAATTTCGAACAACTACTTAATAAAGGGCAACAAGACGTGCTCAATCCTGAAGGCATCAACTGCTTCCGTTTCTTCCCGGGACGCGGTTATCTGCTCTGGGGTGCGCGTACCATCAGCTCCGATCCCGAGTGGAAATATGTTAGCTCGAGGCGCTATTTCGCCTATCTCGAACGCTCTATCGACAAAGGCACACAGTGGGCGGTTTTCGAACCCAATGGCGACGCCTTGTGGGGTAATGTGCGCCAGACGATCAGTGATTTTCTATTTAATGAATGGAAATCCGGCAGATTGCTGGGCTTACGCCCTGAAGATGCATATTTTGTGCGTTGCGACCGTTCGACCATGGATCAGAATGACCTCGATAATGGTCGTCTCGTCTGCCTCATCGGTGTGGCAATCCTGAAACCGGCGGAATTTGTCATTTTCCGTATTGGTCAATGGACTGGCGACACACGACGTTAATTTAAAGTGAACAAGATAATGAAGTGATAAACAGGAGATCTAGACAATGGCTGAACGTAGAGAACGTCCTTATAGCCAATTCAATTACCTGGTTAATCTCGGCACCGGCAATACCGACAGCGCGGAGGCAGGTTTTCAGGAAGTCTCCGGACTGGGAATCGAGATCACAATGGCCGAATACCGGGCGGGTAATGAGAAGCTCAATGCACCGCGTAAAATCAATGGCATGTTCAAAGTACCGGATGTAACCTTGAAACGCGGTGTCATCGG
>QQUM01000535.1 GCA_008501545.1 Calditrichota bacterium | reverse complement strand
TCGCGGCGATCGTGTTTCAGTCGAAGCCTTCGATTTTCCGGTGAAGTCAGACTATTTTAATCAACTAAGTAAAAGAAAAAATGTAGACAGCACAAAGCAGGCTGCTTTCTCGCCAACACTTTTTCCGGACGAAAAGAAGGCAGCCGGGATGGACTGGCAACCATTTATTTTTGCAGCGATTATCGCTGGCGTTTTTTTGATTATTCTTTTTTGGGGGATGAATTCAATTCTGAAAAAACTGGGACAGGAACAGCCCCGGGCTGAAACGCCCTCGCCACCCGTAAAGAAAGAAGATGTGCCAAAGGAAATGTCGCAACAGGATGCTGAAACCGCTTCTTTTAATTCTCTGAAAACATCTGTCCTCGATGCAATTATCGGCACCCCCAAAACAGCAGCACGCGTTATAAAACAATGGATTCAGCTCGATGAAAAAAATGGGCCAAGAGATGCCGCGCTTCTCTTTTGTTCGACGTCGAAAAATCTGAACCAGTTTCTCGCTGAAGATCTTGGGCCGCAAATTTCCGCTGATATTCAAATGCATATAGATGAGCTGCCTGCGGAAGAAATCACAGAAAAAGGTCCGGAAATTATCAGACGATTCGATGAAAATCTGCGCGATACAGCACTGTCAGCGATTCGCAACGAGGAAAAAACCGATGCCCTGGCTTTTCTGCACCAACTCACAGATGATCAATTACAGCATTTAATAAAACCGTTGAAAGATGGCGTGCGTGCGATTGTGCTTGCACAACTTCCGGCGAAACGTGCCTTTTCTCTGATAAAATCCCTGGATCCGCGCAAACAACCATCGGCTCTTGCAGCCATGGGCAATGTGGAAAGAGTGCCGGCTGATGTGTACCAGCATATCGCGAAACAACTGCTCAATCGCGCACGGGAAATCGACAAGATGCGGTATGTTCGTGCGGATGGCATCGATGCATTGGTCAATATTCTGGATTACATGGATGATCTGGAGCAGGAAGAGCTGCTGGAATATATCGAAACACAGGATATGAACCTGGCCCAACGCATAAAGACCAAATACATGACCTTTAATCAACTTATGGATTTACCCTCCGAGCGGGTGCGCGATTTTGCGCTAAACGTTGATCGCGATTTGCTGGCCAAATCTCTTATTCATGTCGATGAAATGACGGTGAACCGAATCATCAGTTCGCTGCCTGACAAACTTGCTGAAATGGTACAGGCCAGTCTGGAAGCATCCAGTGAGGTGTCTGATGAGGAAATCACACTGGCACGTCGACAACTCATGCGTTCCGTGCGAAAATCAGATATGAGCAAGGAAATAATAAAATGATGAATAGATTGCGAAAGAAGCGAAAAACCGCATTGGTCTTGAGTGTTCTATTAACGGTCTTACTCTTCTGCCTGACAAATCCCCTTTTCGGTCAGAAGAATGAGAACGCAGTAAAAAAGACACTGCTGTTCAATTTGATGGAAGACATTTTCGTGCAAGTGCATGAAGCGGCTCCGGAAATCAGCACCGAGATGCAGCGAATTGCTGTTTACCATCTCAAAGTGGATGAGCGCTACATTCCACCTTCATTGCGGCAACACATCGAAGCGCGCATTGCGGAGATTTTTCGCACACTCGAAACGCCGGCTTTGGTTTCTTTGCCGGAAATGAATACGATGAAAGTCGTCAGCACAGACAGCAGCTTTCGCATTGTCAACACGCTGCCATCGCCGCACGAATTATGGAAAATCGGCAAACGCCTGCGCATTGATGGCTTCATCGACGGCGCTGTAACGTACATGCCGGGAAAAGCGATGCTGCTGGATCTGAAGCTCAACAAAGTTGGCACCAATGAAGTTGTCTGGTCGCGTTCCTTCGCAGCCTATGCTGAAGCTCCTGAGTTGCCTGACATCAATCCATTTATGAAATCATTAATTGCCGGTTTGGAAGTGTATCCAATCGAATGGGATGTGGCTGTTGGCGATACGCTGGTTAGTCCGCAGGCATCGAATACTTTGAAACAACAGACGATTTATTTCGGTGTGCACCAGTATTTGTGGCCCAAAAGCCGATTGCGTTATGAATTTCGTTTCGGCCTGGCATTTCTGACAGATGGTCTGAGACTGAATGATACATCCTTCAAAAAAACAGGATTTTATGGTTCATCTTCGAAAAATGCCGAATTTTCCGTTCCGGTATCGTACAACATTCGCACGATGCTTTATACAACGCTGGTCGAAAATAAAAACAGCAATTCATCCGACTGGCTGTCCACTTATCTTGCTTTAACCAGGCATTTCGCCATGAAAATGCCCGACTTTACCAGCATTGGCGTCGGATTTCGTACCGACTTCACCGAACGGTTTTCATTCTCCGCCGGCGTAAGCATGGTGCTGGGTGGCGAATTTAACTCGCAAATCGTTCGCTCAACCGATGAACCGATTCCATTGACCGTTCGTGGCATGCAATACGAGTTGATGCTGTTGCAGATTTCGTTTTAAAAGTGAAGGACCATAATATGATGCGCAAACATCTTTTCATAGCCGTGCTTTTGATGCTCACGGCTTTCATTTTCATAAATTGTGGTGGCAAAAAAAAGAGCGGCCTCGAGGAATCAACGGCTCATGCAGGTGATGTTGTCGATTTGACAAAGGACGAAGTCGTGGCCATGGATGCTGCAATTGATTCCGCACATACCAAAGAAAAGAAAAAACGCCAAACTACAATTGTTACTGAGCTCGACGGCGCCAAACTTAAAAAAACCACGAGTTATCCCTATATCAGCGTGAAATTCTATCAGAAGGACACTGATGTCGAGATGGTGCTGGACCCGCTTTCGACGAATATCGATCTCGATTTGCGGCGGGGACCTGACGGCATGCTGGAAGTAAAAAAGGGCGATGAAGTCTTAACCCAGATGGGCACACCCGACAGCACACGTTTGAAGGATGGACAAGGTAGGCCATACGATGCAAGCGAAGATTTGACGGACGATATCATTCAGGATATCAATCTGGCACAACAGCTTTTTTACCAAAATGAATATGATGAAGCCCTGAAAATTCTCAATGCCAGCCTGGAAAAGAAAAAAACCGCTTCCGCTTATGCCCTTGGTGGCTCAATTTATTTTGTCAGTGGCGATACGGATGAAGCCGTTCGCGCCTGGGAAAATGCGTTGAAAATCAATCCTGGCCTGGACGAACTCAAGGGATTGGTGGCGCGGTATAAAAACACCACAGCTGAATAATTGGAATGACTGAATTTAACGGAAAGGGTGACCAACCGTGTTTACATTATTAGGCGTCTTATCGGGGATGGCATTGATCGCTTACGGTATTTTATCCGGCCAGGCGACACCGGATGTGTTTCTCAACTGGCAGGGTGTCGCCATCGTTTTTGGCGGGACCATTGCCGCTACTTTTATTTCACATCCGTCCAGCGAAGTATTCCGCGGATTCATGGCTTATTTCATCATTTTCCGGTCGGGTAAAGCCAATCATGTGGAAACCATCAATAAATTGGTGACCGCCATTCGCATCGGCCAGCGCGATGGGGTGCAGACAATGCAAGGCCAGCTTAAAATGGTGCGAGGATTGTTCATTTTTAAAGATGGTATCCAAATGCTGGCCAATGGCTACTCCCGAGAGGAAGTGAAAAGTACGCTGGAAGATCAGGTGCGCTGGAAGGTTTCCCGGGAGTTGAAACAGCGTGATTTGTTTCATTCCATGGCACAGACGGCGCCGGCGTTTGGTATGATCGGTACGCTGATCGGCTTGATAAATATGTTGCTGACGTTGCAAACCAATCCCAGCGATGTCGGTTCCGGACTGGCCATCGCGCTTATTACGACTTTTTATGGCTTGATTCTCGCCAACATGATTTTTGCGCCCATCGGTGGTAAAATTGCTGAACAGGCGGAGACCAATTTACTCAACGAAACACTGCAGGTCGAAGCGGTGCTTTTACTGTTCGATAAGAAAAACTATGTTTTCGCTCGTGATAAACTGGCCGCTTATCTCAATGCCGGATCTCGCAAAAAGCTTGTGAAGGTTGCCGGCAAAGGTTCATTACAGAAAAAATCCGGACTTTTTCGAAAGGCTGCTTAACATATGCGCATCACGCCACCTCATCAGGAAATAATTGGATCGCAGGAACAAGGCACGCAACGCTGGATGCTTTCGTACAGCGATATGGTCACATTGCTCCTGGCGTTTTTCGTTCTCTTTTTTGCGATCTCGCAGGTTGATCAGGCAAAATTTGAAGCCATTATGGAGTATTTCAGTCAGAGCGATAAACTGCCATTACATGAATTGGAGAAGGTTGTAAATAAGCTCGTGGATGAACACAACCTGCAACAGAGTGTGGAGGTGGAGCTGACGGCTGATGGTCTGCTGCTGACGTTTCAGGACAAAATTCTTTTTGATTCGGGGAAGGCCAATTTAAAGGAGCGGGCGTTTCCGATTCTCAGTGGCATCGGGGAAATTCTCAACAGCGAGAAAGTGGCAAACAGAAATATCAAAGTGGAGGGGCACACCGATACGGTGCCTTTGGCAAAAAATTCAAATTATCCATCGAACTGGGAGCTGTCTGCAGCGCGGGCCACACATGTCATTCGTTATCTCATCAATCGAAAAGTGCAGCCGCAACGCTTTGTCGCCATTGGCTACGCCGATACCCGCCTGCGTGTTCCGGAGAGCGGGATGAAACGAGGATTGCAGGCGAATCGTCGTGTGAGTTTGATTATTAAGTAATCTTCAATCAAAAGTTGCGATATACCCGAACATGATCGAAAACCCACTGTAATCGCTGCGGCGACCGACTTTTTCCTGGAATTTTAGCACGTTGTAGCGGACAGACATATTGCCTGCACCTTTTTTTCCAATGGCGTAGTTAATTCCACCCCCGATAAACCCACCTGCCGAAATCACTGAAGTGGCTTTGAGAATGCTTTCCTGAAACATGTAATTCGCCGGAAATCGAATACCGATAAGCGGCCCGGCCCCGGCTTCAACGAAGGGAATAAGTTCAGAATCAAATGCGTCCCGCTGCACGTTTTTGCGAATGCTCCAGAATATCGGAATGAGCAGGGCATTGTCCCGCGGCAGTGCGGCATTTGTACGATAACCCAGATAACCAAATTCATTTC
>QQUM01000753.1 GCA_008501545.1 Calditrichota bacterium | reverse complement strand
CCGAAGACGTTATCCACAGTTTTTATATTCCCGCTTTTCGCGTCAAACAAGATGCTGTCCCGGGACGTGATACATTCCTCTGGTTTAATGCAAGCGAAAATGGCACCTATGACATTCTTTGTACCGAATATTGTGGTGACCGTCATTCGTACATGCTTTCCACGGTCGAAGTTTTGCCGGGCACACAGTTCGATAACTGGTATGCAGGGACGAGCGCCCCGCAGGTTACGGATGAAAGTGATTTGCGCGCACTTGGCGAAAGGCTCGTAACCCTCAAGGGTTGTACAGCCTGCCACAGCCTTGACGGCACACCGCGTATTTCACGCACGTTCAAGGGCATGTTCGGTATCACTGAAACAGTAATTACCGATGGCAAAGAGCGTGAAATCGTCGTTGATGAAGAATACCTCATTCGTTCGATCAAGGACCCGGATGCTGACAAAGTAAAAGAATATGCCAACATCCCCATGCCACCGCAAAAGCTGACGGATGATGAAATCAAAGCCATTGTTGAATACTTGAAAACAAGCGAATAATTCCTGCATACAACCGGATTCCGGTATTCTGCTGAGAAGCGCAGAAACTGGAATTGCCACACAAGTAAAAGACTGTCATGCCGGTTTGCGTTTTTTGCAATACCGGCATCCGTATGCGTCATCACATACGTTTTAATCTTGAACTAAAACCTGGCGCTGAGGCAAATATGAAGGGATTCCGGTGTTTTGCTGAGAAGCGCAAAAACCGGAATGACGCCAAGCGTTGATATTACTTATGCAAATCGTATGATAAAATGGAGAACTCTCTCTCCCAATGAAAAACTGGTTTAAAATACTGCTCGATCTCAGCAAAATTCGCATCTCGGTCCTCGTGGCTATGTCCACGTTTGTCGGCTACATTCTCGCAAAAGGCAGTTTCGATTTCACGGGAATGATCGCTGTGATCGGGACATTTATCCTTTCTGCCGGATCGGCCGGTTTAAACCAGGTACAGGAATGGAAGCTGGACAAGAAAATGCATCGCACCAGCATGCGGCCTATCCCGGCGGGCAGTATTTCACCGCGTAACGCGTTTTTTGTCTCGCTTGCGCACATGGTGATTGGCAGTATCATTTTATTGTTTGGGAATAACATCGAAGCCATGGCGCTGGGTGTTTTCAATATATTCTGGTACAATATCGTTTACACACCATTGAAACGCATCACGGCTTATGCGGTATTTCCCGGAGCACTTATCGGCGCTATTCCGCCTGCAATCGGATGGGTTGCCGCTGAACGCAGTTTAGCTGAACCACAAATTCTCATCGTAGGCTTTTTCTTTTTTATCTGGCAGATTCCCCACTTCTGGTTGTTGCTGCTCAATCTCAGCCGTGATTACGAACGCGCCGGATTCCCCACCCTGGCCAGTTTATTCAACGATAAACAACTGGCACGTCTTACATACATCTGGACCGTTGCTACGGCACTCATCAGCTTAATGCTGCCGATGTACGGTGTCGGAGATTCCTTTTTTATTTATGCCTGCCTCACGTTCACGACGTTCTGGCTCATCTGGGTCAACCGCAGCCTGTTACGCGTTTCATCAGACGAGTCTGTTTTCAAAACAGCATTTATGAATATCAATATTTATATGTTGCTGGTAATGGGAACTGTCTCGGTTCAGGCCCTGGTCTGGGGATAAAAAACGCATTGCTATTGCTCGCCTGTTAATTTCTTACAAGTTGTCCTTTTAAACCGAAAAATTAAGTAGCCACCCTCTTTCCTGCCTTTCAATTAAAGTTTATCAATTTATTATAATTTCAGTTCGAGTTGTCGAAATTTATACATGCTTCTATTTAGCAGTTCTTGTTTTTTAATAATACTCCTTTGGCAGATTAATAAAATTGCCATTTCGAATCTGCCGAAGGAGAAATAGATAGTCCACAATTGATGCCAGGCAGAGTAAGGAATTGAAAATGTTAAATTTATCGAATGACAGTTTTCTCAAGAAACGTCTTTTAAAACACGCCAACAAGTTCTCCATCGGCTTAAAGGTTGTAACGATTGCATTTATCCCCTTTGCACTGATGATGCTTGCCCACCTGTTCTCACAATTTGAAAAAGAAGCAATAAGTAATGTCTCCCTGGCAAATCATCTTGAAGCCCGTTTCTCGCACGCACGCTTACATGAAGCGGAGTTTTTAGCAAAAAAAGACAAGAAAAGTTTTCTGGATCTTCAAGCTGCTACAAAGGCATTTACAGAAGAGGCTGAGAAATTGTCTGATACGATACTGAAGGCTGAAACAGCAAATATGATCCATTCCTATTTTGAAATTTTTACAACTTGTGCTGATATGATGAATGAACAGGGATTAGATCATAGCAGTGGAGCACAGGGAAGATTAAGAGAGGCAATACACCTCGTGGAAAAAATGATCAAGGATTCCGGTAAAGATGAATGGCTCATCCCGGTGCTCACGTTGCGACGCCATGAAAAAGATTATTTATTACGTGGGAATGAAAAATACATCCAAAAATGGAATGAGACATTTAATAACTTTAATCAAACAGTTTCAAATTCTGAAATCGATTCGAATGAAAAGCAAGCTCTCTTTACTGCACTAAGCAATTACGACACAAATTTTGAAAGTTGGATCAATTTAAATCAGCAAATCGCAGAGCAAAATGCTGCATTGAATGCATTGGGAGTGAAGCTGGAAGAAAAACTGGACGCGTTTGAAATATCCATGGAGAAAGAGGCCGGTAAAAATATGTTTTTCGCACGGGGCGTATTTTTTATCGCACTCATCGTTTCTATTGTGATCGTGTATCTTGGTAAAATTGCAATTACTGAGCCGATTATTGCATTGCAAAAGGTTGCTGACGAAGTAACTGGCGGGAACCATGATGTCGAAATTAACTGTGAAGCCAGGGATGAAATCGGTCAACTCTCCCGATCTTTTTCAACCATGCTGACAAAAGTCATGCAGCTATTGACTTATCTAAAAAAACTGCCCAATCCAACAATGGTTATCGATAAAGATTTTACTATCGAATTTATGAGTAACAGCGGCTTGGAGTTACTAAATAAACAAAAGGACAAAGTTGTTGGTAAAAAATGCTACGATATTTTTAAAACCCATGATTGTCACACAGAAAATTGCGCTTGTGCCCAAGCCATGAAATCAAACCAACTCATAACACGGGAAAATATTGCGCAGCTATCTGGAGCTGAAGTCCCAATAGTTTATTCTGGCTCCCCATTAAAGAATCAGAGCGATGAAATTACTGGTGCAATTGAAAACATCACCTTATTTACTGAAATCAAAGAAAGAGAGGATTATTTAAAGCGCAGTGTTCAAACCATGCTGACAGAAATGGAAAACGTTGCACAAGGAAACCTCGATATCGATCTGCAGGCTGAAAAAAGTGGAGATAATGTTGCAGCGCTGTTTGCAGGATTCCAGAAGGCGATTACAAACATTCGCTCAATGATGCTTGAGGTTGTCGATGCATCTACATCTCTGGCCAGCGCTGTAGAAGAATTGAGCACATCATCACAGGAAATTGCGACTGGAACGCAGGAACAAAGCTCACAAACGCACGAAATTGCCAGCGCAATTGAAGAAATGACATCGACATTGCAGGAATCATCAAAGAACATTTCAGCTGTTGAAACATACAGCAGAGAAGCCGGAAGTTTCGCAAAACAGGGTGTCGAAAAAGTAAATGAATCCAAAACGGGCATCGAGCACATTACAAAAAGCGCGCATACAACCGGCACGATCATTTCTTCTCTCTCAGAAAAAACCAATCAAATTGGGGAAGTCACACAGGTCATTGACGAAATTGCTGACCAAACCAATTTACTGGCATTGAACGCGGCTATCGAAGCAGCGCGTGCCGGTGAGCAAGGCCGGGGTTTCGCGGTTGTGGCCGATGAAGTGCGTAAGCTGGCAGAGCGCACCACCACAGCAACCCGTGAAATCGCCGAAATGATAAAATCAGTGCAGCTCGACGCAAACAGTGCAGACAACTCGATGCAGGAAGCGCGTAAATCAGTTGAAGCAGGCACGAAGATAAACGAAGAGCTGGTGGAAAACCTCAATCAAATCTTCAGTGCTGCAGAAAAAGTCGCAGATGAAATCTCGCAAATTTCGGCCGCAAGCCGGGAACAGGCGGGAGTCGCAACGGAAATCAGCAATAATGTCGAAATGATGAATCAGGTTTCCAATCAGTCCGCAGCCGGCGTGGAACAAATCGCCACGACCGCCCAAAGCCTGGGCGAGTTAACCCAAAACCTGCATAGCCTGGTAAATCAATTTTCGCTCGGAAAGCAGGAACAGGACTTCGGTCAGATGATGCACCAGCGGCAGGAAGCGAATGAATTTCCAGACCCGGTTATTGTGGATTAGTATCCAGGTGAACGAGTTGGGACGACGCAGTGAGTTCCAGCAATTGAAATGAATTATCAAGCGGTCTCATTGCCTTTTCTGACATCCCCGAGACCGTTTTTGTATTTTAAAGCATCCATTCTATTACAATCAGCACGCAAATTATCACGAAATGCTCACCGGGACTTAACTTTTTCGTACATGGGATACGACGAGGAATAATAATGCATCCGGTGCTGTTTTCCAAGCCAATTAAGCAAATGCAACCTACACAGGTGCGACGCACTTCACTTCGATATGCCTGCAAGTTTCGAAAATCAGTAGAAACTTCAATGCTAAGTGCGTCGCACCTTCAACAGGTAGTGTCAAAAGTTTAATGAAAAAATGAAACTTAGCCAGGTGCGACGCACTTCTTTCCGATAGGCCTGCAATTCTCTGAGTAGGCTTGGAGATTCCGGTACGAAGTGCGTCGCACCTTCATTACAGGAGAAAATAATGAATATTACAACCCAATTACTCGTATTGGCCGTCTCGGCTGTCTCACTCATGATGGTTTTTCCGGGGATGGCAAAAGAACCGCAAAACCAGTCCAAAGCAACCTTTGCCGGTGGCTGTTTCTGGTGCATGGAAGCGCCATTTGAAAAGTTAGACGGTGTGCACTCAGTCGTTTCCGGTTATGCCGGTGGCGAACAAGTCAATCCGCCATATAACGAAGTCAGCTCCGGGAAAACGAGCTATATCGAAAGAATTCAGATTACATACGATCCGCAGAAAGATTACTATGAA
>QQUM01000035.1 GCA_008501545.1 Calditrichota bacterium | reverse complement strand
ATTTATTCTGATTTTGATAATAGGGGGCTGTGGTAAAGACACGGCACCCAATAAACCCGACGAGTCAGCAAATCAAATTGAAAAAAGTGCGAAAAGAGGTCTTGCCTATAATTTGACTGATGCAGAGGATTTGCAAGCGCTTAAAGAAGGCGTTTCCTGGTGGTATAACTGGTATTTCAAGACCGATGCTGATGAAAATTATTACACTGACTACCAAATGGAATTTATTCCAATGCTGTGGGGAGGCAGTCCAGGTGAAAATGACATAATTCAGGTTAAAAACTTCATCTTGGCGCATCCTGAAATACAATATTTACTCGTCATGAACGAACCCAATCTGGTCGATCAGGCAAATCGCACACCTGAGCAAGCTGCTTTGGATTGGGTAAAATATGAACAGGTTATCAAAGACCTCGATGCCCTGAACAGGACAGTTTATCTCGTCGGACCTGGCATGAATTGGGGGACAATGGCAAATTACGCCGACCCAGTGATCTGGCTGGATGCTTTTTATGCTGCTTATCGCCAGATCAATCTCGGGAGAGAGCCGCAAATTGATTATCTCGCATTTCACTGGTATGACTATGGCCTTGCAGCGCAACTTGACCGCCTGCAAAAATACGGTAAACAAATCTGGATTACCGAAATGGCCAACTGGAATCCACAGATTAATACCTTTGATAAACAAGCCCAGCAGATGAAAGAAATGGTCGCACTCTGCGAAAGCCGGGATGATGTATTTCGTTATGCATGGTTCATCGGTCGTGGCTTTGAAGATAAAGTGAGCAATTTATTTAATTCCGCGCCGGGCGATTTAAATCTGCTTGGCGAATTATATCTCAGTTTACCTTATTCGAAATAATTTTCAAGAACAATTTCATCGCATTATATTTAAAAAATCGCTTTGAACTGCAAGAAATTGGAAGGTAAAATGTCAAACAAATATCGAATATACCCTTCTCTTGCCGGAGTTGATTTCTCTCGAATGAGCCGGGAAGAACTCAACCGTATTTTTCGGCGGATATTAACTGGCGGCATTCACGGTATTGCATTTAGCGTTTTTCTTGAAAATCAAGGTCCAGGATCTCCCATAAGCGAAAAGCAAATTCATGAAAGAATGCGTATTATAAAAAACAGTGCAAGCTGGGTGAGGTCTTTTTCGTGTACAGAGGGTAACGAGCGAATCCCCGTTATTGCCCACGAATATGGATTAAAAACCCTGGTGGGCGCCTGGCTTGGTCCTGATGAAAACAAAAACGAAGAAGAAATCCTGGGTGTAATAAAAGTAGCTGAAGCCGGCCATGCCGACATGATCGCCGTTGGTAATGAGGTCTTATTACGGGAAGATTTGCCACAGGAAAAAATTATCGAATACATGAAACGTGTCAAAAGCGTTGCTCCGGGAATTCCTGTTGGCTACGTAGATGCGTATTACGAGTTCACATTGCACCCGCAAATCGCTGATGCTTGCGATGTGATTTTGACCAATTGCTACCCATTCTGGGAGGGTTATCCTTTTGAGCATTCGCTGCTCTATTTAAAAGATATGTATAATCGAGCGTTTAAGGCGGGAAAAGGGAAAAAGGTCATCATCACCGAAACGGGATGGCCGAATCTTGGCTCAACAGAAAGAGCTGCTGTTCCTTCATACGAAAACGCTATTAAGTATTTTATCAATACATACAACTGGGCGACCGAAGAAAAAGTCGATGTATTTTATTTTTCCAGTTTTGATGAAGTCTGGAAAATCGGGGTTGAAGGCGATGTCGGCGCATACTGGGGACTGTGGGATAAAGACGGGAATTTGAAATACGGCTGATCAATGGATCAATGAAATTATAAACAGGTTTGGAGGAGATTATGTATAAAATTTTTCCATTTCTAATGATGGGTATTATGATGAATTCTTGTGTTTCTCAAAATCAGAATCCGGATGAAATAAACTACGGCCTGAAATCCACCTCAGAAATTATTGTTACTTCCGAGCAGGGTGACAAGATGGCGAAAAAAGAAAATGTCGCATTCCGGGATGGAAAAGCTGTGGGAACTGTGCTCAAAATTTATCCCAAAGAAACAAAGCAAACTATGGATGGGATCGGCACCTCCTTTACGGAATCCTCCGCGTTTGTGTTAGCCCACCTCAATGAAGAGAAACGCATGGAAGTCATGCAAAAGATTTACGGCGAGGACGGCGCAAACTTCTCACTAACCCGTACACACATCGGCGCATGTGATTTCGCTGTCGATGGCAAATATTCCTACGCGGATGTCAAAGGCGATACCAATCTGACAAGTTTCACACTCACTCCGGATAAAGCGGGCTTTGACAGAAAAAAATATCCTGAAATTATCGACACGTCCTATGACTTGCTACCCATGATCAAGGAAGCGCTGGCAATTAAAAATGCCCAAAACGACAAAACCCTGAAAATTATTTCATCTGCCTGGACTGCGCCAAATTGGATGAAAGATATAGAAGATTGGTACATCCCGGGTTCGCCTGAGAACAACTGGCAGGGCACCGGTGGCTCTTTAAAAGAAGAATACATCACAACCTACGCTGATTATCTCGTTAAATATCTTGATGCATATAACGCCGAAGGCGTAAAAATATGGGGATTGACACCGGTGAATGAACCCCACGGCAACAATGGCCAGTGGGAAAGCATGCATTTCTCGCCTGAATCGCAGAATGTTTTTGTCAAAAAACATCTTGGACCAAAATTAAAATCTAGTGGTTTTGACGATGTAAAATTGCTCGTTTTCGATCAAAACAGAGACGGCGCCGAAGAATGGGCTGATGTGATTTTCGGCGATAAAGAAACAGCGCCATTTGTCCATGGCTTGGCAGTTCACTGGTACGAAAGCACGTTCAAGGTGCATGAAGATGTGTTTGACAAAATTCATGAAAAATTTCCCGATTTCGCCATCATCCACACCGAAGGCTGCATTGATGATCTCGGCAAAGACGCTTCCGACGCAATCGCCGATCCCGAGCGATTTAAAGAAAAAAACTGGTTCGACAACGATGCCTTCTGGTGGAATGAAAACGCGACGGATTGGGCCTACACCGCTTCATGGGCAAAGCAATGGGCAGCTGATCACCCCATCTACACGCCTGTGCACCGCTATGCGAGAAACATCATTGTCAGCATTGATCATTGGCTGCAGGGCTGGATCGACTGGAACATCGTTTTGGATAAATATGGCGGCCCCAACCATGTTGGCAATTTCTGCGGCGCGCCGATTATGATAGATACCAAATCGAAATATGTATATTACACCCCAATATATTATGTCCTGGCGCAGTTTAGCCGTACAATCCGCCCTGGCGATAAAGCTGTGAAAACGGAACAAGTGTTCTTAAATTTAGATGGCGATGCGCTTCACGCCTGTGCCACAACCAATGCAGACAAGCTTTTGAGCGTCCAACTATTGAATACAACGAAAGAGCCGATCAAAACCAATCTGCAAATCGGTAAGCAATACGCGGAGATTGCTGTGCCCGCGAATGCAGTGCAGACAGTTCAAATTCAGTTGTGATGTTTTTCTAACCCTTAAATACACAGAACACGCGGAAAAAAGATTTCGCGTGTTCCATGTTTTCGGCGGTTAAATATTGCCTAACACAAAAGGTGAAGTATGAAAAAAATAACACGCATATTTCTTTTTGCTTTTATCCCAACGAGCCTTTTTTCTTTTCAAACGGAAAAAAGCAAAGTGATCGATATTGGCTCAATCGAAAACCAATATTTTACATTGGATTTAACAGAGAAAGATGCGGATTTGGGCGATGTAAAAAGTCATTTTTACACCACATTTCCTCACGATGATCCAACCGAAGGCAATGTCGTCTACGATCGAAAAAAATGGGTAAACGATGATGTTATTCAATTTAAAAACGGTGACGGACTCTATCTTTATCTCAAAGAAAGAAAAGGCGAGGGAAGTTTTGATTCGTTTCGTTTGACATCCAAATCCTTTTACAATTTAAATGAAGAAACCCAGGGTATTCTGTTTGTGTTCAAAGGCACGCTGCCATCAGGGAAAGGAATTTGGCCGGCATGGTGGTTGAATGGCAGCAGAGAAGATGCGTGGATTTACAAAAACCGGGAAAAGCTCCCAACAGAAAATGAACTCGATACCTATTCCGGCAAAGGGCGATTTTACGAATCCCCCAGCGCAGTCAACGCCACTGACTGGCCGGCGGCGGGAGAGATCGACATCATCGAAACCATTAATGGTGATAACATCATTCACAACACCCTCCACACATGCCCGCAAATGTGCGATTCCGAATGGAACAACAGCGGCGAAATCGTCAACTGCGCCAATGCCATTCCCGGCGATTTGAACAAGGGCTGCAGTGGCAATGCGTATGAGGTGGCCTCTCCAAAAGGAACGTTTGCCTGTCTCTGGGAAAAAACATCAATTAAATTTTACTATTGGCCACCCGGAAAAGATTTAAAAAGCGCAGGTGGTCCGTTAAGCGCCAATCCCGCCCCGGAACGATGGATTGGAGATGAATTAAAAAATGCAGTAAAATTGATGGAAACTGACGCTGAATGCGATATCCATCTACACAACGACTGGCAATGCAGAAGCTGCGTCTCCAGTGTTTCCTGCACATTTGTCAACATGAAAATGATGTTCAATGCAACGCTCTGCGGCAAATGGGCCGGGAATCAATTTGATGAGACTGGCGAGGCAATGCAAAACTGCCAAAGCTATATTTCACAGGAAGGCAGGAAAGAAATCGACAATCAATTTATGAAAATTGAGTATGTATCCGTGAAAAAAATACAAAACAATCTCCGAAACGAGCTTGAATCAGGTGAATCGTTTGGAAGAGAAAAGCCTTTCCGAATGCGAGAGTTCAGCCCTTATTTAAATGGAAAATGGATCGGAAACGCCATTGCCTACGGCTGCTATCGACAGGGACAAGCGCCTGGACAGCAAGGGCCGAGCAAGGCGGAAATCCTTGAAGACTTAACAATTATTTCCCAATACTGGCAGCTAATCCGGGTTTACAATGCAGATGATGGTACCGAGCGGATTCTGCAGGTGATTGCCGAACACAATTTACCCGTTCGCATGATGCTGGGAGTTTGGCTGGAAAGCGAAAAAAAACATCCTGAATTTAAAAAAGTGAATGTC
>QQUM01000708.1 GCA_008501545.1 Calditrichota bacterium | reverse complement strand
TTATAACACAGCCGATATTTCCGAACGCACCTTGCGGGAAATTTACCTGCCGCCGTTTCATGCCGCAGTAAATGCCGGTGTTGCGACCATAATGGCATCTTTCAACGAAATTGCCGGTATCCCCATGCATGCCAATGGCCGGCTCATCAACGATGTGCTGCGTAAGCAATGGGGATTCGAAGGTCTGGTTATCAGCGATTTCACCGGCGTGATGGAGTTGCTCTACCACGGTATCGCTACAGACTCAGTACAAGCGGGTATTCTGGCTTTAAACGCCGGCGTCGATATCGATATGGTGAGCGATATTTATTTGAATAAATTGCCGATAGCCGTACAGAAAAACGAACTTCCGATGGCGATCATTGACAAAGCTGTGCGTCGCGTATTGAAACTTAAATACCAGAGTGGGCTGTTTGCCGATCCCTTTCATTACCACGATGCCAAACGCGAAAATGAGTTGCTGTTGCATAAGAATCATCTGAAAGCCTCACATAAAATCGCACGCGAATCGATCGTTCTGCTTAAAAACGAAAAGCAAATATTACCCCTTTCGAAAAATATTAAATCACTCACAGTTATTGGCGTATTGGCTGATGATGCCCGTTCATCGTTAGGCTCCTGGCACGGCGCAGGTCGCGCTGACGAGGCCATTACTGTGCTTCAGGGAATTCGGGAGGCGTTGCCAAACTGCATAATCCGTTTCTCGAAAGGATATACAACTCCAGAATCCAACAAACGCGACGGCTTCGCCGATGCGGTGAAATTGGCGAAGCAATCCGACGCTGTCGTGCTGGTTTTGGGCGAAAATGGTGGCATGAGCGGCGAAGCGAGCAATCGCTCTTCGCTGGATCTGCCCGGCGTGCAGTTGGAATTGGCACAAGAAATAGTTGCAACCGGAAAACCGGTGGTTGCCATGTTAATGAATGGCCGGCCGCTGTCCATAACCTGGCTTGATGAACATGTGCCGGCAATTCTGGAAACCTGGTACCTTGGTAGCCAAATGGGACGTGCGGTGACAGATGTGCTGTTTGGTGATTTCAATCCCGGCGGCAAATTACCGGTGACTTTTCCACGCAACGTCGGGCAAATCCCACTTTATTACAACCACAAAAATACCGGCCGCCCGGCGGATGAAAACATCGTATGGACGTCAAAATATCTGGACGTCCACTGGACGCCGCTCTATCCGTTTGGCTTTGGATTGAGTTACACAACATTTGAATACAAAAATCTGACATTAAGCGGAAAAACAATGACGACTGTTGACACCCTCAACGTGAGTGTCGACGTGATGAACACGGGGAAAAGGAATGGCGATGAAGTGGTTCAATTGTATATTCGGGATGAAATCGGATCTGTGACGCGACCGGTCAAACAATTGTGCGGTTTTGAACGCATCCATCTCAAAGCCGGCGAAACCAGACGTGTCATTTTTCAACTCACAGCAGCGGATTTGGAATTTTACAACATGCAAATGGAACGCATTGTCGAACCGGGATTTTTCAAAGTGTTTGCCGGCGGCAATTCCGTCGATATTCTCGAAGAAAGGTTTGAGGTTTTAACGCATTAAGTTGAGTTCCTTCGAATCCGTAGAGTTCTGTCATTTCGAACCCGCTTTTTTGGGTGAGAAATCTTATTTGACCCATGCAGTTACAACCACATTCTAAGATTTCTCGACAAAAAACGCCTCGAAATGACAATCTTGTCTGGATTCTAATTTAACCCAAAAAAAAAGAATTTATGGCTACAATTCAACTAAACAACGTGACAAAAATATACGACGGTGAAGTTAAAGCGGTCTATAATGCAAGTTTCACCATCGAGGACAAGGAATTTATCGTGCTTGTCGGCCCCTCCGGCTGCGGTAAATCGACGCTCTTGCGTATGATTGCGGGTTTGGAAGAAATCAGCGACGGCACGCTTTTTATCGACGAAAAAAAAGTGAACGACGTTGTGCCAAAAGACCGCGACATCGCCATGGTTTTTCAAAACTACGCGCTTTATCCCCACATGACCGTGTTCGACAACATGGCGTTTGGCCTCAAAATGCGCAAATATCCTAAAAATGAAATCAAAAAACGCGTGGCTAATGCGAGCCGGATTTTAGAAATTGACGCCTATCTCGATCGCAAACCCGGCGCGCTTTCCGGCGGACAGCGGCAGCGGGTGGCTATCGGTCGGGCCATCGTGCGCCAGCCGAAGGTGTTTTTATTCGATGAACCGCTTTCGAATCTGGATGCCAAATTGCGGGTGCAAATGCGCATCGAGCTCAAACAACTGCACGCCCGTTTACAAGCGACGATGGTTTACGTCACTCACGATCAGGTTGAAGCCATGACCATGGGCGATCGCATCGTTGTGCTCAAAGATGGAATCATCCAGCAAATCGACACACCGCTCAATCTGTATAACAATCCACACAACCTGTTTGTCGCTGGATTTATCGGCAGCCCAACGATGAATTTTATACCCGGCATTTTGCAATTCGGTGAATCAAATGAATTCAAATCAGATGGTTTAACGATAGAGCTGCCGCCGATGCTCGCAGCAAATCTGAAAAAATCCCGCTCATCCGATTGCACCCTCGGCGTGCGTGTTGAAGACGTCTTCGACGCGGATATGGATTCACAGAAAAACTTGACCGCCAAATACAGGATGACCATTGAAGCAGTTGAACCCCTTGGCAGTGAAATCTATTTGTATTTGCAGGCTGATAACGGCCAAAAACTTTGCATGCGTACCGCGTCTGACCGAACATATCACCGTGGCGGTATTGTCAATGTCGCTTTTGATGTGGATCGCATGTATTTTTTTGATGCGGCGACGGGAAATCGAATTGGAATAGTGGCGTCATAAATTATATAAAAATAAAAGTAAACTCTGACAGGGTTTTGAATCCTGTCAGAGTTGCCGAAGAAGGATTGCAAAATGCAAATACCCCCTCAACTAAAATTGCTTCCGCTTCTTTTTGTTTTGTGCAGCTTTACATTAACGGCGCAAGATTATCAGGCCTATTGGGAAGCGCCACCTTATGAGATCAGCGCAGACGACTCGTTTTTTTTAGACCAATTGCAGCACGACACGTTCAATTGGTTCTGGAACAAAGCCCACGGCGGTACAGGACTGAATCCCGACCGCTCAACGGATCATTCGACTTCCAATAGTCATATTTCCATTGCCTCCGTTGGTTTTGGACTGACAGCATATGGCATCGGCGCGGAGCGCGGCTACGTTACCCGCGAACAGGCTGCTCAGCGTGTGGATCTGGCGTTGCGAGCACTTTTGCGAGGAAAAATGAGCCGGGATGCCAATGGTGTCATCGGTTATCGAGGCTGGTATTACCACTGGCTCGACGCCAATTCGCTTTCGCGCGCATGGAATAGTGAGTTGAGCAGCATCGACACTGCGCTCATGATGCTGGGTGTTATTTTCGTGCGCAATTATTTTGACGATCCGGGTAATGATCTTGAAAGCGCAATTCGCGATAGCGCCACAGTAATTCTCGAGCGCGTAGACTGGCGTTTTATGCGTAATCCCAACAATCGCGGCATCTCCGGGGGATGGCGGCCGGAGAGCGGTTTCATCAATTTTGAGTACCGCGGCTACAACGAGGCGATGTTGCTGTATATCCTGGCCATTGGCGGTGATCTCAATCCACTGTCCGAGAGTTCATGGTCTTATTGGAAAAGCGGATACCGAATCCAGACGACCACGAATTTTGCCCATCCGTTCATCGTTTTTGCCCCGCTTTTCGGACACCAATACCCCCACGCCTGGATCGATTTTCGTGGTATTTACAACGACGAACTGGAAATATTAGGCGAGAAATACGACTATTTCGAAAACGCCCGTCGAGCGACCTATGCCAATCGTGCCTATTGCATCGCCAATCCGAAAAACTGGCCAAACTACGGCGAAACCGAATGGGGTTTGACAGCATGCGATGGCCCGAAAAATTTTGGCTACAATGGTTATCAAGCGCGAGGCGCCAGCGGCCCAAATGTCGTCGATGACGGCACCATCACACCAACTGCGGCGGGCGGCTCGATCGTTTATGCGCCTGAAATCGTCTTGCCGGCATTGCGGCATATGAAAGATAAATATGGCTCGAAACTCTACAGCGACCACGGATTCCGCGATGCGTTCAACGATTCCGTAAACTGGTTCGATACGGATTACATCGGCATCGACCAGGGGCCAATTTTGCTCATGGCAGAAAATCTGCGCAGTGAATTGGTTTGGAATACCATGAAAAAGGATCCGATTATCGTGCGCGGATTGCAACGGGCGGGATTTACCGGTGGCTGGTTGGAAACCACGGCTGTTCAAGAAGAAATAGCACCTGTTCGTAAATTTAAACTGGGCAACTACCCCAATCCGTTCAACTCCAACACAACAATTACTTTCGAACTCCAGCAAACGCAATATGTAGCGCTGGATATTTACAATGCTACAGGACAGAAAGTCACAACCCTGCTCGACACACGACTGCAAGCCGGCGCCCATTCATTGTCCTGGGATGCAAGCAAATTACCCACAGGCGTGTATTGGTCACGCCTGGTCAGCGAGCGTGGTGTGCAAACGCAAAAAATGCTTTATCTCAGGTAAGCGATGCCATATCAATGCAAAAACTTGAACAGCGCCTGGCGCCTCGCACCGGGGGAAGACATGCCTTTGCAATGGCGCCATTCGGTTCCTGTTCCGTCTTTGGTGGATTGTGCCGATCCTTCATTTGACTGGCAAAGTTTCGATTATTTTTGGTATAAAACACATTTTATCCCATCTGAAATTCATCCTGAACAACATGTCATTTTGCAATTGGAGCACGTACAGTTCGGCGCCCAGGTTTGGTTGAACGGGCATCTTATAGGTGAGGACATTCCCTGCTACACGAGCCAATGGTTCGACTTGACTAAATTTTTGCAACTTGACAGCGAAAACGTACTGCTCATTCGAGTTGGGCAGAAACACACTTTGCCGGAGCACAGCGCTGTCGGTAATGATCAGGAAAAACTGGCCTGGATTCCCGGAATTTGGGGCGATGTGAAGTTACATTTTTACGGCCCCGGCCGCATCCCCTGGGTGCGCATAATTCCCGACATCGACAAAGGATCTATTGACGTCACAGCCGAAATCGAAAATCTTGCTGCACATCACC
>QQUM01000792.1 GCA_008501545.1 Calditrichota bacterium | reverse complement strand
TGCAGAAGTTCCTGTTTTCTTAAACCCAATAGAAGATAATGATGATGATCGTCGAACAAAGTACGGCCGCAATCCAGTACCATGTTGTCATAATCTTCTTATCTTCGCAGCGATTATAAAACGCACCGTGAATGGACATGATAAGGGGCGGGATTGCCATTGGCAGGTAACCGATGGTCTCAGGCAGGACTCTTTGACTCTTTTGGAAAAATAAGCCATAACAACAATGCAGAAACCGGTTGCGAATGCAACTTGAATAATGGGTGATTTTATCAATTTCATGAAATTTGACATGTTTTATTTCTGTTTTAAAGGTTTCTATCTCGTTTCCATGAAATCACGATTTTTTGCCAATATTTCTCACGAATTTCGTACGCCGCTCACCTTGATTCTAAGGCAAGTGGAAAGCGTTTTGCCCCAATTGCGCTCGGAGAGTGTGAAGAGCAAACTGCGGATGGCCGCCCGCAACGCAAAGCAGCTCCTCCGCCTGATCAAACAGTTGCTGGACCTGTCGAAAATCGATGCCGGTATCATGTCACTCAGAGCAACTTCAGACAATATCGTGCCACTGTTGAAAAAACTCACCGGCTTCTTTGAATCACTAGCGAATCAAAAAAATATTACCCTGCAGTTTGAAACGGAATTCGACACGCTGCAGATTTATTATGAGCAGGAAAAAATCGAATGCATTATGTACAACCTGCTCTCGAACGCACTGAAGTTCACACAGGAAGGCGGTCTGGTTCGTCTTTACTTGTCAGCAAGCAGTACTCAGAAATCGTTAACAAGACTCGACCAACAACCAGCGCCGGGCAGCCAGCATCCAGCGGCCAGGAAATTATTCTCATCGTTGAAGACAATGCCGATGTGCGTGCGTATATTGCTGAGCATTTGCAGGATCGCTACGCCGTGTTGCAGGCAACCAACGGCGAAGATGGATTTGCCAAAGCGCAGGAGGCGATTCCCGACCTGATCATTACCGATGTCATGATGCCGAGAATCGACGGTTACCAACTCACGAAAATACTGCGTGAGGATGAGAAAACCAGCCATATCCCGGTCGTCATGGTCACGGCGAAGGCCGGCGAAGAAAATAGAATCGAAGGCCTGGAGCGGGGTGTGGACGCCTATCTGATCAAACCATTCAGTCCGAACGAGCTGCGCGTGCGGGTGCGCAAGCTTATTGAGATGCGCCGCAACCTGCGCAAACGTTTCAGCACGGCGACCGTCATCAAACCCTTGGAAATCGAAGCGACTTCGATGGATCGTGCTTTTTTGGAGCGTGTTATCGCGGTCATCGAAGCGAGCCTGGGGGATGAAGAGTTCAGTGTCGAGACGTTGGCGAGCGAGGTAGCCATGAGCACTTCCCAAATCAACCGCAAACTCAACGCGCTGATCGGACAGCCTGCCAGTCAGCTTATCCGTTCCACACGCTTGCAACGCGCCGCTGATCTGCTCACGCAAAATGCGGGCACGGTAGCTGAAATAGCCTACAGGGTTGGCTTCAGCGATCAGGCGCACTTTGCGCGCAGCTTCCACAAACAGTTTGAGCGCTCGCCGTCAAAATTCAAACAGCAATAAATCCCACGCCATAGATTTTCCACACAATATCCTATATAGCACGCTCGTTTTCCCGCCCATGCGCGATTTAGTCAAACCTTTGCGCGATATGTTCAAGATTTCCGCCCAGCCTTTTCTTTATCTTTCTCCCGTTGTCATATGTTTCAATTCCAAACAAAATTTATTCACCACAACAAAGAAGGAGAAATTCTATCATGAAGACAAACAAAGTGCATCGCTGGTCGATCGTGACGTTCTCAATCGTTATTCTTTCCGCTTTTGTATTTTTTGCGTGTCAAGAAAATCATCTTGTTGATCCTCTTGACGAGACAAGCGATCAGACGCTACGCTCTTCTGGCGCGGATGCGCTGGCCAAGAGTGGCAACAAGGTCGATCTGTGCCACATGACCGGCGATGGTTCATTCGTCATAATCAGTGTTTCGCAAAATGCCGTAGATGCCCACCTGGCCCATGGCGACAAGTATGCGGTCGCTGGTGATTGCTCCGATTGTCCTCAGCAAGATTGCGATGACGGAATAGTAGACGAATATGAAGAATATGGTGATGAAGACGATGATGGGGAAGATGAAGGGGAATAGCAGTGGAATAACGAAGGAATAGAAGTAGGAAGGTGAGCTTGCAGAGATAAAATTAGCAAGCTCACTTTCAATTCGCCAACTCATGTCTTATAGCAAGTGACCTCGCAAGACGCGGCGCCACCATCCCGCCGGTGATGTCACGGGTGTCACCGATCCTGACGGCCATGACTTGACCACCACAGTCAGCCCGACGGGCCAGCTTCTGGGCGAGAATACTGTAGCTTGGAAATATGAAAAGGAAAGAGATCTTTAATTTTGAAACTAACTAAAATTGTTCAATCGACCGGGAGCGCTTCACATGAAGAAAAATAAAAAAAACACTCTCAAAATGGAAAAGCTTGACAGCTTTTTTCATGACCTGTTTTTAAACACACTATTTGTCCTCTTGGGGATGCTGTTTATTTCCCTGAATGTTTATTCGCAAGATATTGGTGACGAAATGAGCATAAAGAACGGAAACTGGAAAGTCCTGAACAAGTGGGGTGATTCGGGCTACACCCTGGTCGCTGATTTCAACAACGATGGCAAGGCCGACATCGCCTCGGCCCATGGCGGCGATGTCTTTATGAGGCTGGTAGAAAAGATGTATCAAACATTGACTCCCATGAATTCGGAGTTTTTTGATGTTGTCATTATCCGAAATTCCACAAAGGTATTGGATGATCGTGGCTCCGGAGCAGATAGTCAGGTATCCGTCTGGAAACCTCAACCCCCAAGTGGTTTTTTTACTTTCGGCCACCTGCTGTCTAAATTGCATTATCCCACAGAGGATAAAAAACCTGTCACCTTTGCAGTAAGGCCCAAACCGGGATATGAATATCTATTGAAGGTTCCGACGTTTGGTTTGCATGCAGACCTTCTTGGATTACAAGCTTACAAATTGAATTGCCCCCCGGGTTATCAGGCTTTGGGAATGGTAATATCTAAAAACAGTATCCCACCGAAGCCTGATGATGAAAATTGCCGGTGTATTAAGGAAAATGTTACTGTGGACGGCAGAACTATCGCCCTTATTGATCCGGCTTCTTATGCTTCCAGTTCAGATTGGAACGATAGAGGCAGCGGGGCCAGTGGGGCTATTGGATTTTGGAAATCCGTCATTGACAAAAAAGCCAATTCGGCGAAATCCGTCCTCAGTCTAACCCCGAATACCTTTTTTGTTAGCAATGAATATAATCCTCCGTCTGAAAAGCCTTATGCTTTAAATTTACTATTTGATGGTGACATCACTGAAAAATTGTCGCCCCCCAATCCTCCGAAATTGACAGGCCCACGTCCGCTGACAGATGAAGAGTTAGAGGGTAGCAGCCAAGTCATAGAATACACGCTTCCGTTTTTTACCGTGATTGATAACATGTACGATTCTCAGATTGAACAATTTTTGAAGAGCCCTGAATATTTAGTGAGAAGAACCAACTATTATACCCTCGGGGATGGTTTTTTTAATAACACCAGCAAACAGCAGCCATACACTTATTCCCTTGAGGAAGGAGTAGCAAATGAACGCAACTTCAATAATATGCTCGGTGTTGCAATAACTCATACTGTTGAAGCATCTGCAGGTGCGGATGCAAACTACGTCAAAGCATCCGTTAGCGTGCAAACTTCTTTTTCGCACTCCTGGGGAGGTTCTACTGTCAGATCACGAAATGAGACCAGCGAAGTGGTATTAACCATCGACCCAGGATGCTATGGAGCAGTGTATCAGATCATGAGTGATTATGAGGTCCTTAGGGCAGATGGAACCATACTGGGTGAGCCACTCAAACTTTATGATAGAGGAGGATTTGTATCGATGGAATGGTGTCCAGAAGACCTTAGTAATAAATAAGAGATGCATCGCGTGAATAATCCTGATTGAGCATTGCAAAGATATCTTATTAAAAACCTTTGAAATCTTATTTATCACTCAGCCACGGTTTCCGTGGCTGCGCTCTCTATGTATCCGACCGTTGAAGCCCATATTGCATTTTAGTCTAGATTTTGGGGTGGCGCCAGCGCTGTGGCACGTCAACGTATCTTCGTCTAACCGGGTTTGATGAAGTTATGTAATTTACTGTTGCATCATTTGAAGTACAATTGTGCATGTTAAGAATTCAATTACGATAAACAAAACTATAGGGATCTTTCTTAGCGGCTTCTAATTTGATGATTTTTGACCGGTTATAAAATTCAATCAATTCTTGCTTTGTTGGATCATTGATCAAAAGTTGGGCTAATGCATCGAGTTCCTTCATTTCTTCAGGTGAAACATCATCATATTTTTTGACTTTAATAAATTTAAAAGAATTACTGGTTCGGTTATCAAAACCAGCCAAATCATGATTTAAAAGGTTATAAAAATCAAACAGAAGTTGTGACCGGATATGAGAGCGTCCATCTTGAGGCCACTCAGCATACTGGTCAGGATTAAAATCTTTAGAATTGCGCATTTTGTCCCATGCTTCATGTGCAAATTCGAAATATTTTTTAGGTAAATGATAACTTACTTCGATATTACTTGAAGCTTTTAAAAATGTATTGTTTGCGTCAAGTAGTTTCCATTTTTGCTTGTCCTTATCCCAGTATTCACAAATCCAATCACTTATGTTCTGTTAGACCAATAATCTCGCCGTTGGGACCGGTAAAAAAGGTATATTTGTCACGAGCGTATGCTTCGTTTTCCAGAGCATATCCTTCTTGTTTCAACTTGTCGCAGATGGGAACGATATCGTTGACCAAGAACATGAAATGGTTGTGATTGGTGTTGCCAATCGGTCCGACTGTGTTGATATGCTCTGGTGCCGGGAGCGAAAGGTGGACGGTGCATTCATTCGCTTGAAGCTTCATGACCAGCATTCCTTCAATCCCTTTGCCGTGAAGGATTTCTGCGTCTACCATTTTAAACCCAAGGATTTCACGATACAGCTTGAGTGTCTTTTCAAGCTCCAGAACATGCACACAGATGTACTTTAAACCAACGACTTTTGCCGAAGATTTGTCTTTTTGGATGCCTTGGGGACCGCTGGC
>QQUM01000522.1 GCA_008501545.1 Calditrichota bacterium | reverse complement strand
TCGCAACGACCGGCGGCGGGAAACAAAGTCGTACATCGATAACCCAAATTTGAAATGGCTTTATTATTTAAATCCGAGGGCGTATACCTTTGGCATTAAAATCGATTTTTAAACCAGCAAACTTATTCAAACGGGTAATACTATGATATTATTTAAGCAGTTGAAAAAAGCGCTTTATTCAGGAGCCGTTTTATTCATCTTTTTCCAGTTTGCCGGGATGAGCAGCGCTCAGGAAGTGCTTAACATTAACATTGGATCACTCCATAGCTGGTACCGCTCTGATGGTTCAGAGATTGAAGAAGGTGGTACTGTCATTGAACAGCAGGCAGGACTTGCCTGGCCGGCCAAATACGCAGATCAAGATAACCAGGCTGCAAAAGCGTTCTGGATCGGGACAACGAACTACACCGATGCGGATCAATATGGCGGCGTGACATACCCCTACAAAGTTGTGCATGTCGGTCCGCGTGGCTCCGATCCTTTACGTGAATTCATGCCAGTCGAAAATGGCTTTAAATTATACGGCCGTTACAAGCATCCGGACGTTTATGTAGACGGCAGTCCCGCCTCCGATTTGATGTTTTCCGAAACAGACGTCGAAGTTGATGAAAATCTTATCAGTGATCGCATGATTTATAACGAAGTCAATACATCCATCGGCATCACGATGATTCGAAAAATCTATGCATGGGGTCAGCAGTATCACGACAATTATTTTATTTACGATTACACATTTATCAACACAGGAAACGTTGATCCCGACCCGGAAATTGAGCAACAGAAGACGCTCGAAGGTGTCTACTTCTTCTGGCAATATCGATATGCTGCCAGCCGTGAAGGTGCACAATGGACCGATCTTAATTCACCGCGTTGGGGAATAAACGAAATGCAAAGCACACGCGGTGAATCCGTCGAACCCAACGGTGGTTATCCTGCATGGCTGGATGGCAACAACGCTGCAGATTCCATGCGTGTACAATACGCCTGGATGGGACGCCATTCTAAAGCCGCATACGATCTGATCGGCTCTCCGGATGTAAAATACGGTACCGGCCGGCTGGGATCTCCCCAGTATATGGGCAATATAACTTTATATGCTGATGTCTCCCCGAGCGACAAAACAGACGATCCCTACCAGCCATCGACGACATCCTGGGAAGGATCGGATGAGCCCGAAACACGTCCGAACGACCAATTTGACCCGGTACGCATGACAAACGAATACGGCTGGATGTCGAAAGGCCACCGCTGGCCACGCCATGCCGATGTTATTGGCGACGGTTTCCCGGATATCTACGAAGGCACACCGGGCGGTTTTTCCAACACCAGCGGTTATGGACCTTACACTCTCGCGCCGGGTGACAGCATTCGCATTGTTATCGCCGAAGGTGTTAATGGCATTGACCGGGATAAATGTATCGAAGTCGGAGAAAACTGGTACGAAGCTTATCAAAATCCAAGCGAAACATTTACATTCGAACTCCCGGACGGCTCGACAACGAATGACAAAGACGAATACAAAAATGCCTGGGTCTATACTGGTGAAGATTCGCTCTTTCAAACCATGGGCAGAGCACGGCGTAATTTCGAAATGAACTACGAAATTCCCGTTCCACCACCACCACCGTCGCTGTTTCAGGTGACCTCCGGTGGTGATCGCATCTCACTTACCTGGACAGATGAACCAGAATCTGATGCAAACTTTGCAGGATACCGCATCTACCGCGCGATTGCACGCTACGATACCACATTCATTAATATTTTTGAGTGTGGCGCTGGTACCGACAATCCACTTGTGCACGAATTTGATGATAAAACTGTCGAACCAAGCACGAATTACTACTACTATATTGCTTCATTCAGTGATGGAAGCAACAATACGTCGAGCGCGAATCCTTCAGGTGAGCTGGAAAGCAGCATGTTCTGGACACGCACAACGCAACCGGCAAAATTGCTGCGTCCAGCCGGCGAAAAACTTGAAAATATCCGTATCGTGCCAAATCCATTTGATATCCGGTCACGTGTGGTGCAGTATCCGGGAGAGCAGGACAAACTTGCATTTATCGATATTCCCGGACAATGCATCATTCGCATTTACACCGAACGCGGTGATCTGATCAAAACCATACACCACACCAACGGCAGTGGTTCGGAAGACTGGAATTCGGAAACAGAACATGGACAAATCGTCGTCAGCGGGATTTATATCGCCACATTTGAAGTGACCCAGGATGATCCCAACAATCCGGCGATTCGCAAAGGTGATACCGCAATTCGTAAATTTGTCGTTATCCGCTAAGCTAATTTTCGTTGTTGTGTGATTATCCTGATTTACAACAAACAACGAACCACTTTAAATAGTGATGGAGTTTCAGAATGAGAAAAAGATTATTAAATAACCTGCTGTTATTGCTTATGGCACTCTTTGCAGGACAGACAGTATTTGCGCAGCAAAAACTGGCTCAGTCTGGCTTTCAGTTTCTTAGTGTTAGCGGAGATGCAAGGGCAGTTGCCATGGCGGAAGCTTTCACTACAATCGAAGGGCAGTCGGGCTCCCTTTTTTACAACCCGGCACTTATGGCGCGATCTGAAAAAATGTTGGATGCCCAATTCAATCTGACCAACTGGATCGCGGACATCAAACACAACTCCGGCTCTTTTTCCTACAATATACAAAATGGAACCTGGGGTATTGTTGGCTTCAGTTTTCAAACTGTAGATTATGGCGAAATTATAGGTACACGCCGGGTAAAAACCAGTGTTGATGACCGTGGTTATGTCGAGACAGGAAATATCGCACCATCAGCCTATATGTTCGGGCTGGGCTATGCTTACAGCCTGACCGACCGGTTTGCAGTCGGAGCCCAGATAAAAACGGTGAACCAGGATCTCGGCGACAGCTGGATTCCCACTGATCCTCAGGAAACCGAGCCTGATTCGGTCGTTTTGGAACAAACTGACAATACACTTTCAGAATTTGCTTTTGACTTCGGAACCATTTACCAAACCGGTTTCAAAAGCCTCGCTTTCGGGATGTCCGTACGAAATTATTCAAGAGAATTGAAATACGTTCGTGAGGGATTTCAACTGCCATTGACTTTTCAGGTTGGCGTCTCTATGAATGTTTTGGATTTAATGAATCGTGAATTATCAGCCCATGCTATGCTCGTCTCTGTCGACGCGGCGCACCCGCGCTCCTATCCTGAATACATCAATCTCGGCGTGGAGTACACTTTTATGAAAACCCTGGCTTTGCGAGCAGGTTACAAAAGCAATCAGGACGAGTACGGAATATCTTACGGTGTCGGTTTTGCCATGATGGGTGCAGGAATTGATTTTGCGTATACCCCATTCCAGGATTCAATTTTTGAGGATGTTACCCGGTTGTCGATGCATTTTGAATTTTAATTATGCGGCCTGTAAATTAGTGGAGAATAGAAATGAAATTAACAAATAAATTCACATGGATCGGCATTCTGATTTTGTCACTGATGTTTATTGGCTGCGACCAGGATTTACCCGATAAATTGTACGATCCGGATGCCGCAACAGGTGACACACCAGTACTGACAAGCATCGTCCCTGATGGAAAGCCACTCGCTGGCGTGGGGCGCTTGACAGTGACAGGAGAAAATTTTTCTTCTGTGCCGGAAGAGAATTTTCTTTATTTCGACGGTGTCGAAGCGACAATTCTCAGCGCTTCACCAACCGAGCTGTATGTCGTTGCCCCGGATGTGGTTGGGGATTCCGTCGTTGTTAAAGCTGCGGTATTTCGCGTTGAACTTTTCAGCAATGAAATTATTTATCAACTTATACCGGCAGTCTCGATGGCAGGCGATATCCTTGAACCCGGCACGGAAACCAACCAGGGATATGCCCTGGCAGTTGATGTCAACGATATTGTGTATGTACAAACCGACCCGAAAAAAATCAAAAAAATTGCACCGGATGGCACCACAACAGATTTTGCAACAACCACATACGTTGCCGCCACAAGCATGAAATTTGGTCCGGGAGGTATTCTTTATGCATCTGCGCCCGCAGGTCGTGTAAGAAAAATAGTACAGTATGACCAGGCTGGCAATGAAAGCATCTTCACTACTTTTCCGTCAGCTCCGGAAGATTTCGACTTCGATGCTGCAGGCGATATACTCGCTGCAGTCGGCGCCGATATTTATCGTGTTAAACCAGATAAGTCCAAAGCTGTTATTGGGAGTTTTCCAGGCGACGTAACAACACTCCGCCTGTTCAACGGCCAACTTTATGCATTGGAAAAAGCAAATGATACAGGTGCTCAAAAAATCTGGACGGCCACCGTGCAGGAAAGCAGCCTCGAAAACATCACGGAGATTTATGATAGTGCAAGTTCAGGTGTTTTAAGCGGTACCACCATAAATGCCATGTTGCTTACAGAAACAGGTGATATGGTTTTTGGAACCGATTATGACGAGAATGGTATGTTTCAATTAACGAGCGACGGGACAGTCACGAGTGTGTATCCTGAACTTCTCAGCCCAGAAATCACGGCTTTATCGTGGGGCAACAGCACAAGTTTTTATGCCTTACGTGATGTGGATGGCAATACGACAGTCCTTCGTGTCGATATGGATACCGTTCTTGGCGCACCTTATGCCGGAAGGCAACAATAAGAACAAGGGACCCTGTGGCAGACTTTTGCACAGGGTTAATTGGACATAGATAGTTAAACCATAATTCACCTCAACCTTACACAATTTAAAGGAGGAACCCATGAAATTTGGCTTACGTTCCAAGTTCATGATTTCATTGCTCGTTTTATGCTTTGCCGTACCTGTTTTCGGGCAAAACGCTCAGGTACAATTCATCCACTCTTCTGCGGATCAGGATGCTACATCTCTTGACGTTTACGTCAATGATGTGCTGGTTGCAGAAGCACTCGGTCGCTTGCAAGCGACTGCATTTCTGGAAGTTGCTGCCGGTACAGTCACTCTTAAAGTGACGCCGAATGGCAATGCCGATTCTACCATCGTCAAGATGGATACGGATCTTGCCGATGGAGCTACCTATGTCACATCATTGGCAGGCATTTTAGCAATCAATGATGGTAAATCTGACATTCCATTATTCCGCGATTTGAATCTTGGCATATTTAAACTGGACGGTGCACTTACTGCAGCCACAGATGCAGCAAAATTCGAATT
>QQUM01000175.1 GCA_008501545.1 Calditrichota bacterium | reverse complement strand
ATGTTTAATTTCCATGATAAATTCAGCTGTATCGGCCTGCACATTATACTTTTCTAATAATTCCTGCTGAAGCGCCCGCTGTGGTTTCACCGGGTCGGTATAACGGACTCCAGGAAAATCCCACATTCCGCCTAGAACGCCATTCTGCTCCCGTTTTGTGATAAAAATTTGCCCTTCATCCCACAAGACAGCAACAGCAATATTATGATGTGGAACTTCCTTTTTAAGCTTTTTGAGAGGCAGAACAGATGGATCGGGTAAATTTTGATAAGCAGCACACGTCGCTATCACCGGACAAAAAATGCATTTGGGCTTACGCGGCGTGCAGAGCATAGCGCCAAGTTCCATCATTGCCTGATTGTAATCGCCGGGCATATCATGATCTAAAAGTCGAGCGGCCATCTCTTTAATTTCATGTTTGGTAGCCACAATTTGTGTTGATTTTTCAATCTGAAAAAGGCGGCACATGACTCGTGTCACATTGCCATCAACGACAGCATGTGCTTCATTCCCCGCAATGCTGGCAATAGCGGCGGCTGTATATTCACCAATTCCCGGTACACGTAACAGTTTCTCATAATTTATTGGAACATGGCCGCCCTCATACGCAACAATATAGCTGGCTGCTTTATGCAAATTTCTTGCACGCGCATAATACCCCAAACCTTCCCACAACTTCAGTACATCATCCAGTGGGGCCTGTGCCAATTTTGTTACATCAGGAAAAACTTGTATAAATCGATTAAAATAGGGCAAAACCTTTCTCACTTGTGTCTGCTGCAACATCACTTCAGAAATCCATATGTCATAAACTGTTGATACCCGTCGCCATGGTAAATCCCGTTTTGCTGACCTATACCAGTCCAGCATTAATTTCTGAAATTTTTTTATATCGAAATCGATAATACACTCCATATTTTTTTCTTAGAGATAAAACGAAATTGTAGAAACATCATTAATGAATTTCAATCACTTTATAGAATAATTTTAATACCTTCAAACCATGCTGAGCACATATCTTTGCAAGTTCAGTTTCAGTATTTTGTTGTGCTCGTGTCACAAAATTGCTCAACACAACATGTTGAGCGACTTAAACCCGAACAAAATAATAAATTCAAGAAATATCTTGCGTACCGATAGCATGTTTCTTATATTTTGGTCAAATGATATTCAAGCGCGTTATTTAACACTAACGCGCTTTTTTTTATATCTGGACGGGAAATTTTCTATTATCGCAATTATAAAAACATCCAACAACATGAGTAGGTGAAACAAATGCAGGTTTATTATTTTACAGAAAACGGCTATGAAAAGCTTCGTAAAGAAATTGAAGCACTCGAAAAATATCTAAAAAACGATATAGCCGATGAAATTGGGAAAGCCCGCGAACATGGTGATTTGCGTGAAAATGCAGAATATGAAGCTGCAAAAAACAAACAAGCAAACAACATGGTAAAACTAGGAACCCTGCAGGAACGATTTCAGAACGCTCGTGTCATTAGAAAAGAAGATTTACCTGCAGATATCGTGACTCTGGGGAAAACTGTAGAAATTGAAAAACTGGCAAATGGGGATAAAATCACCTACTCCATTCTCGGTGATGGCGAGACCGATATAGATAAAGGCATAATCAGCTATCAATCTCCGCTTGCGAAGGGACTTATGAAACACAAAGCCGGTGACGTTGTTATGGTGCAACTGCCACGTGGACCTGAAGAATTTAAAATACTAAAAGTTGAGTATTACGACGATGCAGACTAATCCCATACCGTGCATCATTCATCAAAATCCGAAGTCACTTCCGCTTTAAAGTATTTCTCATCAAAATGGATATGAATTTTATTTGGTGCACAGCAAACGTCACAGTCTTCAACATATTCCTGATGCAATCCACCACTTAGATCAATGTCGATTACATTTTCGGCACCACAAATCACACAAACAAATCGTGCTTGTGTCTCGTACATGTTAACCTCGTTCGTGGTTTAAATGTTAAAAGGTAGTGAATTTCCCAATGTGATATTTAAATTGTCGGCCACAGTTTGGTAAACAAAAACATCAACTCCTGCCTTTTTTGCATCCTTCAATAGTTCAGCATAACGTGGATCAATATGGCCGGCAGCTTCAAATGATTTTGCATCCTGCCGATTGACCAGAAAAAACAAACTCGCTCTATGTCCCAGCTCGACCATATTCATTAATTCCAGTATATGTTTTTGTCCTCGTGTAGTCACTGCATCCGGAAATTTTGCTTTTCCATTCTCAACCAGGCTAACGTTTTTCACTTCAACAAAATGTTTTCTTCCATCGACCATTGTCAACAGAAAATCAATTCGGCTATTCCCTCCATACTTTTTTTCACGCTGAAGTTCGATGTAATCGGCTAATCCTGGAATTTCTCGATTGATCAATGCTTCCTCAACAATACGATTCGTTCGCATGGTATTCACACCAACCCAATTATCTGGTTCAATAAAAGTCAATTCCCAGGTATATTTCAACTTTCGTTTTTTATCAACAGCCGGAGCAATGTAAACTGTCCCCTCCGGCATGGCACATCCAGTCATTCGCCCGGAGTTTGGGCAATGGGCTGTTACAACTTCTCCGCTTTCAAGTTCTATATCTGCAAGAAATCGTTTATAACGCTTCTTCAGTGTTCCTTTAATCAAAGGAGGATCAAATTTCATATATTTTCAGATTGAATTGATATCAGTTAGACACAGTTGTGTTGGCCATAAACTAAACAATTCCTGAGACAATTGCAATATCAGGGGGATATACCGGGCGGGAATGGCATAATGCTACGCTCGATGTAAAGAAAAATTAACAGCGCAGTAACAAAAATGTTCCTATCTCCATCGAACGAAAAAACTCAATGTTTCAGATGGTAGGTCGCTTTTTCCGGAGATATAGGATTAATTGAGAAACCAACATCTTCCTTAGCATTGTTTCTAAATTTTAGAAGGGGAAGTATTTCAACATGCCAGTGGTAATCATTATGCAGTGTTTTCCAATAGCCTCTTCTTTTTGCTGACTGGATATTTGGTGCACTGTTAAAATATATTTCATAAGCATTTTGGCCGGTCACCCGTTTGAGCCGTGTCAATACATCTTTAAGTATTTCAGCCAATTGGCTCATGTTTTGATTCATTTCAAAAAAGGGCTCATGTTTTTTTGGCAAGATCTGAAGATGCATCGGCACTGATGATGCAAAGGGGGAAATTGCTATAAAGTGCTCCGTTTCTGCGACGAGCCGCTCTTCGTTGTCTTTCTCCTGGTATATTATATCGCAAAAAAGACAGCGCTCTTTATACCGGTAGTGTCGCAGGCAATTCTCCAGTTTCAATCGGATTTTAATCGGTGTTATAGGCGTCGCCACGATATGCGATAAAGAATAAAAGTCTTCCCGATTGGCTGCTCCCTGTTGCATTTTGTGCACCATAATATAACGAAAACGATTGTCCTTCTTTAAATCGCGAATTCGGGCCGCGTATGCACTGAGAATTTTTGTGAGATGGCCTACCTCAAGGTCTTCAAATGGCACTCCTGGTTCGTTCGTCTCAAGAACTATTTCGTGTGCACCAATTCCATCGCACACATCGTATAGCCCTTTGCCCCGGTTATTCAGCGGTCCATGAATCTGCAACACTGGCTGCTTCCCCGCAACTACCTTATAAATCCAATCGTTTGGCTCATTGCCGTTCAAGGCGGGTTCCCGTAATATTTCCTCCCCAGACTCAATTAAACTCAAGGTAGCCGATTCATCTGCAGGTACTGGAATGTTCTCGACCGGAAGCAGCAATTCATCCAATCGCGAGTTATTTTTAATAATAACAGTCCAACTTCCATTTATAGGATCGCGGCGTAATTCATTTTTATCTCTTTGCATCACATCCGACCTTGCGTTAGTTCATTCATCAGTTTTTTCTTGTTTGCTCTCGACCTGTATTCGGATCAAACCAATTCTATTTCTATCAATACTTTCGACAATAAACTTATAACCGTTATAGGTAATTTCCTGATTTTCGCTCGGAACAGCTCCCGTCAAACTAAAGATAAAACCTCCAAGACTCTCAAATCCTTCATCAGTCGGTAAATCAAAATCCAATTCACGGTTTAAATCATGTAAATCGATTTTTGCATTTACAACAACTGTTCTGTCATCAATTTTACGAAAAAGCGGCGGCTCATGGTCATATTCATCCTGGATTTCTCCGACAATTTCTTCCAGGACGTCCTCAAGTGTCACAAGACCTGCGGTGCCGCCATACTCATCGACAACAATTGCCATGTGCAATTGTTCTCTCTGAAAGTCGCGCAGTAAATCATCAATCATTTTATACTCAGGAACATAAATGAGCGGGCGGGCAAGTTGTGCAAAATCAATTTTTTCGTTTTTGCGGTTTAGAAATGGCAATAAATCTTTTGCGTGCAAAATTCCCAATACTTTATCAATAGAAGTATCATAAATTGGAATTCTTGTGTGACCCTTTTTTTTAATCAACTCGATTAGTTCGACTAAGGTTGTATTTTGTTCGACGGCGACAATATCGATCCGCGGCACCATAATTTCTTTTACTTGTGTATCACGGAATTCAAATATTGAACTGATCATTTCCCGCTCTTCTTTTTCAAGCGTACCCTTCTCTTCACCGACCTCAACCAGGGTGAGCAGTTCCTCTTTACGAAACGGTATGCTGCTTCGCCCGATACCAGGAATCTTTTGAACGAGTTTTGTAAATATATCCAAAATATAAGTTAGTGGTCGAATTAAGTTTATATAGGCGGACATGACTCCAGAGATAGCACTTGCAAACCGAAGAGGATTTTTAACAGCGAGGAGTTTTGGCAACAACTCACTTAAAATTAGCAGAACCATGGTTACTATAACGACCTCAATTGCCAAAACCATCGTCTCATTCAGGTGCCATAATTGTGCAAATGATGCTGCCATTAGAGCGGCAATAGTTGCTGCCGCAAGATTTGCAATTGTATTGCCTATGAGTATGGCAATAAGAATCTCCTGCATTCTGTCATTAAGCTTTGTTAAACGATACAGCTTTTTTTTCTCTTCGGGATCAAGGTCAGATCTGTTTATCTGGGAAATGGATAGAAAGGCTGTTTCCGAACCGGAAAAAAGGGCTGAAAAAATCACACAGAGTGCAAAAATTAATGATTGAAAA
>QQUM01000443.1 GCA_008501545.1 Calditrichota bacterium | reverse complement strand
TGCAGGGATATCTTCTACATGGATGCTTGTGGTTGTGGTGTTCCCTTTCTTTATTACAGAAATTTGGTGCACCCCATTTTGAGCAGCGAAAGCTGTGATTCGGTTTTTGGTTCTGTTTTTTATAGATTGAAAATCACTATGGATGACATGCATTTCCGTCTCTACCGGATGAAAAACAAATAGCGTGGATGCATAGGGCTGCAACTGAAGCGGTAGCTCGATTCCAGTTTCTGCCGCTTTAAACTGATGTATATTTTCGATTTCACCGGTGAAGGGATTCCATTGTTCGATGTGCTGCTTCGACGTGCGAAAAGTAACTGGCATGTCTGCAACACAATCCTGAATATTGGCAACAAAATAAATGTCGCTGCTCTCCAATTTCCGGTGATAAAAAGCCAATCCTTTGTTCTTGCGCATGTTCTGCTGAGCAAAATCGATGGCAAAGTCAGGTGGTACGATAGCCCGCAACGTGTTGAGAAATGGATCAAATATGCTGGCGTACTTGTCCCACCAGATTGGCCGGTGAATGACATTTTTTATAAACCAGGTTTTTCCTTTTCCAACCTTTTTCTTTCCCCTTTCATCAAAAAGTTGCTGCACAATATTCTGAACGGCAGCATCATTTTGTTGATAATTCTGCAACCCGGTTGAAAAAGCAGGCAATCTGTCAAGTGCGATAACATTGCCACCTTCGCGAACGTATTTCTCAATAAATTTTAAAGTCGATAATGGCAAGGACTCAAGATTTGGGAGTAACAAAACTTTGTAGCGCATCGCCCTGATCGCAATCTCATTACTCACTATTTGTGCATGGTTTTGCAGTGCATCATCATTGAGCAAATCGAAATCATAACCGTTGGCCAGGAGCAGATCGCCGAGATCACCCCAATCGAACTCACGCGTCCATTTTCGTGCATTGAGCACGTCCTTCGTCCACTGGTTCGCCAAAGGTGAGTAAATCGCAATATCCGGTGCAAAATCGCCCTGACGAAGAATATAGGAACAGCGGGTTACATAATCCGCGAGCACCGGATAATATTTCCACCAGATATTCTGGTGATTGAGCAATGCTGCAAAACCGATCGTCCGGGATGGAGCGATATCAGATTCCGAACTGTAACTGTAGCCGTGGTTATAAAATTTTGTCGCGCCGCTGCGCAGGTAGCCATCACTGGCGATTTTCAATTCTTCCAGCGTGGCACGAAAGCGTTCCCAGTGAATAAATGTGTAAGCTTCAGCTGAGATCACTTTCTTGCCGTAAATGTGCGCTCCTGAGGCGACATATTTTTTCGGTCCGATGCGGGTATCAAACCACGGATGCTGGTCTTTTTCTCCGGCAGTAATTTCCATTTCGGGCATGTGGGTCATCCCTGCCGCTGCAATGTTGTCCGTAGTAAATCCATAAGGTTGAATACGGCCTTTCACTCCATGCTTCTCACACCACGATAGAAATGTTTTGTAAAAAGCAGCCAGCCCCTGGTGATGCCGGAACTCGTTGACATCATAGCGAATTTTTGGCGAAATATTGTCGATTTGCCACCAGATAGCCGGTAAATATTTTGTGAGATCGTAGCCTTTGAAAGCCTGAAATTTTTCCAGCAGGTTTTCACTCCAGTAAATTCCCGAAGCTGAATTGGGCAATTCAAAACTGTCAACAAACATCGATTCGACGGTCTTGCCGAATTCATCGCCAAACGTTTCATACAATTTACCGCCGAAATCATGACAATAACGTTGCATGGCTTTATCGCTGAAATGATCAACCGCTTCCCCGTGATTGTTTTTCAACCAGAATGCCATGATTTGCCACTGTCCATCCGGAGCCCGCCATTGCAAAGTATCTGAGTTTACTCTTGCTGTCAGATCGACGAGCGACGTTTCATCCAACCTGCCATCCAAAATTTCGCCTGCGACCACAGCCAGCAACTTTTCTTTACCGGATAATTTCGGCGTAAATTTTTCCCAGGATCGCTGTGTTTTTGTTAATGCGACAGGCAATTTCATGTGAACCATTTTCGGGCCTTCAACCAGCATCGATGTTGGCACGATGTCTTTGCTGCGTTCATTTTCCGGCACCCATTCCCCACCGATGATCCAACCCGGACCGCCAAAATTGATGGAAACTTCCATGCCCAGGCGTTTGGCTTCGTGAACCATGTGTTTGAGCAAATCGATAAAGGCATCGGACATGAATGGCACTGCGCCTTTCTCATAATACTGCCCCATAGTGATCTGCTCGACGCCACCAATCCCGTGGGCATGCATTTCCTCGAGTTCGCGAGTTATCTCTTCCTTCGTAACCGCAAGTGGCCACCACCAGCGTGTATGCGGCCTGTAATCCACGGGTGGCGAACGAAATTCACTGCGGATTTTATCCCAATTCGTAGTTTGCGCCGAAGCGGGGGTGTTGCAAACCATTATATACGCAGATAAAAGGAGGAAAATGTTGATTAATTTTCGATACAAAATGTCACAGCCTTAAATTAATGGATCTGGGGATATCACCCATTAGATGGTCAGGTGATATCTTTGATGGATCAGGAGATGTCTCCTGATCCAAAAACTCAACCAGGGGGCATCCTGGTTAATCGGTTATTAAAATTCTCTTATCTCAATCTCATCATCCGGATCAATCAATCGCACATACAGTCCCCAACTGGCGCCGAGATTTTCCACTTTGACCAGCAGCCGGTTCCAGCCTTTTTTCACATGGATGTCAAGGAATTCATTGTCGGCAAAAGCACGGCGACCCAGGTGCCGGTTGTAGATCACTTTGTCATTGAGCCAGATCTTTGCGCCATCGTTGCTGCCGAGGGAGAGTTTTATATCTTTTTCACGCGGGCTTTTGAATTCTGCACAGGCGTAAGCCATGCCGCTCAAATCCCCCTGCTTGATTTTGGCATTCTTTTGAAAAACCACCAAAAAGTTCAACTCACCGGATTCCCGCGTAGTAACCCGCTGCCATTGCACTTTTTCACCCCGGCCAGAATATTCTGCTTGAAGATCGATGTTTTGTTCGGGTGGTAGAATATCATCAAGCCCTCCACCGAATTCAAAGGGGCCAATCACCATCCAATTGCGAATAAATCCTGCCGGCGATCGATGGATCTGCCACCATTGCTGAAGATTTCCCGGACGTTTCAAAACAGCCAGGCTGTCCGGTTTCCGCGTCTGACCTTGCATACGAAAAACTTCAAGTGCATTCTGACGCAAAATTCGCCTGGCAACTGCAATTGCTTCTTCTTCCGACAGATATCCGCTCTCAACCTTTTCAATCAATACTTCTGCCACAATGCGCCGCGCCATGACCGAGTGTGCATAAACGAGCTCAACCACACTGTAATCGCCGCCGAATGCCAGAATTTTGTTGGCCGGCACCGTTTCGATCCATTCGTGCAAATAGCGTTTGCTGTAGGATGGCGAAATGATTGCGCTCCAGCACATATCGATGTAGACATTGGGAAAATTCTTTGCCAGCACAGCCAGCTCACCGCCGTATGGATAACCACCGTGAAAGAGGCAAAAATCGACACGCGGATGGATCATGATCAGATTCGTTAAGTGGGTCGGTTTGGAGTTCGTGATGATATTGCCATTGCCTGCCTGTAGTCCCGTGTGAATCTGCACAGGCAAATCGAATTCTTCTGCCAGATCAATCAGCCGATGCATGATGTAATCTTGCAGCGACTTTAGCGCAGCAAAGGACAGATTTTGGCCATCCAGCAATTCGGCAAACAGGCGCTGCGCCAATTCCGGTTCACAATTGCTGTAGTCCAGTGTTCGGTTATATGCCAGCGCCGATTTAATCCCCACCATTTTTCGTTTAATTCCGGCAATAAACGCTTTTCTCAGGGCAGCAAGATAATCATCAAGATTTTGAATATTTGTACCTGTTTGTTGTGCGATTTTCGCAACCGCACTTGCAGAAGAAAGCATAACAAAATCGTCGAAGCGCTCAACGTGCCGAAAGAATTTATGATCGAATTGCCGGTGTCCCCCATCCTGAATGGACAGATCGATACGTGCTTTCTTTTTCAGGATATCTTTATACAGACCGGGCTTGCTCACCTGCCTTATTTTATGCGACAATTCTTCGAAAGTCTCTGAATTGATATCCGGGATACCATAAAGATCGTTCGCTGCGATTAGCGGTACACGTCCGTAGCCCGTCGTGCGCATGGCACTGAAATAGGGTTCAAACAATTGCCACCGTTCCTGCACGGCAAAATCATTGCCAAAAATCACACCGATGATGTCGTAGGAATTACTCGCAGAAGTCAAATCCTCCAAAGCATAATGTCGAAACAAATGGGTAAAATCGAGTTCTGCTGCACGATTTATGCGCGCTTCCTCGGTTTCGAGATGCTCGTGTGTATCGATGATCCAGATGGAATCGACTTCAGCGCGAATGCGTTCCGCGAATCCCCTCTCGGGCAATACCGGTACAGTTTGAATTTGTGCATTCACACTGTTTACCAACGTGAGTACAAAAACAAAGCACATGGTCGTGAAGGATGGCAAAATTTTCAATAGTTTCCAGTCGTTATCGTTTTGCATTTTGATCACGTAAAAATTCAAGCCACAAGTCAGGATTGTCAGTTTGCACGATATCTGCGTTCCCGTCAACGAATTGTGAATAAGCCTCGGCGACACTGTCCCGTTTTGCCAGTCTGTCAAATTTGCCAAGGGAATTCACCCAGACATTGGCGCCAGCTGCTTTAATCAACGAATCAACAGAAGGTGTAAAAATGCTGTCGTTGATTTGAATGACGGGTGTGTTGAATCGGGTGAGTATTTCCTGCAGTTCTTCAACAGTTTCGGCGCGTGGCAAAACCAGCAATGAAGGATCGATGGCCAGAATGCTATCGAGCACAGCAAAATCATGATTGAAAAACATCACTTGTTTTTGTGTGCCGGTTTTTTGAACCAGGGAAACGAGATCAGGCAGTGAAGCCGATTTCACATCCAGATCGAACATCAGGTGGTTTTTTCCGAGTAAAAGTGCTTGCTGCAAAGATGGGATATACAGCCTGACAGAGTTTGCGTCGCCGGTTTTCAGTTGAATATTTTGCGCATCTTTCCATAGGAGCGAATCAATACGGCCGTGACCTTTTGTGGTACGGTCGATGGTTTTATCATGCATGAGCACAAGTACACCATCAGCCGTTTGCCGCACATCAATCTCG
>QQUM01000280.1 GCA_008501545.1 Calditrichota bacterium | reverse complement strand
GTAGAAGGTGCTGTAGTTTCAATCGAGAAATTAATACAGCTTGGCAAGCTTGGAGAAAATGCTCGCAAGGTATTGTCTTTTCTACGCTCTCAACATGAAAGAATCCCGCATCTTTGGCAAATTGTTAAAAATTTACAACCTGTAAAAGATCTGGAATCAGCTCTGAAAAAATCTGTCGATCCAGTAAGCCTCGAAATATTGGATTCAGCAAGTCCAGAATTGCGCACTATTCGGCAGGAGATTCGTACAGCACAACAAAAAGTCAGACAAAGACTGGAAAGAATTCTCAAGAGTAATAGTATAAAGGATATGCTACGGGATCAAGTGATTTCGATGCGCGAAGGACGACAGGTACTTATGGTTAGAGACGAATACCGAAGAAAAATCAAAGGTATTGTACACGACCAGTCTTCGAGCGGACAGACATTTTTTATTGAGCCAGTAGAGATCGTCGAGCTTAATAACTCGGTTAGGCAATTTGAAACCCGAGAGAGAATTGAAATAGAGCGAATTGTATTCAATTTGTGTGAAATAGCACGTACACACTTGGATGAACTGATAGGAAATTATGAAATATTGATACAGGTGGATGAAATTCGTGCACGGGCGCTTTATTCACGAGATTTTCTTTGTAATCCATGTTTTGTAACGGATTCCGGAATCGTGCATCTGGAAATTGCACGCCATCCACTTCTTCTTGAAAAATACCATAAGCAGGAGGATGTTGTTTCCTTATCGATATCTTTAGGGAAAAAATTTAATACTCTCGTCATTTCCGGACCAAACGCTGGAGGAAAGACCGTAGCAATGAAGACTGTTGGCCTGGTCGTCTTGATGACACGAATGGGATTACATGTACCAGCGAGTGCAGATTCGGAAATTGGCATTTGGGGCCGGTTATTCGTTGATATCGGCGATGAACAGTCTATCGAAGACGATTTATCCACGTTCACCTCGCATATGCGACGTCTGCGAACCATGCTCGAATCTTCGTCTAAAAACGATCTCGTTCTCATCGATGAAATGGGTTCTGGTACAGATCCAGATGAGGGCACTGCGTTGGCGCTTGCCTCATTACAGGCACTTACTACACGTGGGGTATTATCTATTGTAACAACGCACCATGGCGCATTGAAGGAATATGCGCATAGTACTTCCGGTGTTGAAAATGGTAGTATGATATTTGATATCGATACATTGCGGCCAACGTATCGTTTTCGACTTGGGATTCCAGGTTCAAGCTATGCTTTTGAAATTGCCAACCGTGTTGGATTAAATGAAGAGCTTATTGAAAACGAGCGCAAGCTTGTGGGAACTGAAAAAGGCCGTGTAGAAAAACTTATTGCCGATCTGGAAAATAAGCTGCATAAACAGGAAATGCTTCTGAGAAACAATGAACTGAATGAGACACGCCTGCAGGGAATGGTTAAGCTTTATCGCGATCGCGCAGAAGAACTGAAGAAAAATAGACGTGCCTTACAAGCGAAAGCAATCGCTGAATCCGAAGAACTACTGCAAAAAACAAATGCTACAATTGAATCGATCATTCGTGCGATTCGTGAAAATCAAGCTTCAAGCGAAGTTATCCGCGATGCAAAGCATAAGCTTAAAATACAAAATGAGGATGTTGCTGCCAGAAAAGCAGAACTCCACCATGCCAATACAGAAAATGATGAAAATACTATAAGCAAGGAAAAGGTATCTCCAGGTCAAACTATGCTTTGGAAAAAACAGCAAACGCAAATAATAGTACTGGAGAAACCCAATAATAGAAATATGGTCGCTATTCAAGCTGGAAGTTTACGCTTGAAAGTGCCGTTATCGGAACTGGAATTATCGAAAAGAAAGAAAACGAAAGCCAGCGTTCATTACAAGAATCCGAAACCAGTCATGCAGGAATTGGACTTGCGGGGGAAACGCGCAGATGAAGCCATTAGCGAAGCCGATCGATTCATTAGCGAAGCTATTGTGCATGCCTGGGATGAGGTGCGACTTGTACACGGAAAAGGTACTGGTGCTTTACGCAAGGCGATAGCAGAATTTCTGCAAAACCATCCCAATGTACATGATTTCGGTCCGGCGGCGTTGGGGCAAGGTGATGTGGGCGTCACTTGCGTAAAATTAATGTAAGAGGAGAACCATCATGCCCGAGGGCATACTTTCATTAAATGATTTACTCGCAGTGGCAGTGAATGCCGCGCAGATTGGTGGAGGGACGCTGCAAACACATCTTTCGCGTGTAAAATATTATGAGGTCAATGAAAAAGCGGATTTTGATTTTGTTACTGAAGTCGATCGAAGAGCAGAGCGTGCAATCATTGATTATATCCTGGATAAATATCCTGGCCACAAAATTCTGGGAGAAGAAGGTGGTGATTTTGAAGGTAAAGAACCCTATCAATGGATTATCGATCCACTTGACGGTACAACGAATTATTTACATGGAGTTCGTGCATTTTCAGTCTCTATAGCAGTCATGTTAAATAATGATCCTGTCGTCGGTGTGGTTCATGATCCAATGCGTCCGGAAACATTTACAGCTATTAAAAATGGCGGCGCATTTTACAACGGTAGCCGAATCGTGGTATCGAACAATACCAATTTAGGCCATAGCCTTTTAGCAACAGGCTTTCCATTCCGGTGTAAAGATCAAATCGATCCCTATTTGGAGAGTTTCAAGCGTTTTTTTCACCAGGTTCGGGGAATTCGGCGTATGGGTTCTGCAGCCCTTGATCTCGCATATGTGGCGGCTGGTCGTTTTGAGGGTTTTTGGGAATTGGATCTACATAAATGGGATATTGCAGCAGGGATTTTGTTAATAAACGAGGCTGGCGGAAAAGTGACAGGATTCAGGCCAGATGAAAATTTTTGGCAGACTGGCAATATTGTCGCCACAAACAGACATATACACGATTTTATGCTTAATGAGCTCGCTATGATCTTTCCAGAACTTGACAACGAAGATGAGTAAAATTTCAACTCGACTTAAACCGGGCGGAATGCCGTGCCGGGCTTTGCTGCAGAGCGAGCAGAAAGCAAAGCTGGAGCAGAATCGAGAAAAATAGTCAGCACAGCACGGCATTATCACTCCTTTCGTACGGTCAACCTTCACATCGCTATAGACATTTTATGAAAACAAAACTTTACCAACTTCGATCCCAATTTAAGTCATTTTTATTTGTCGCTGGGTTATTACTCGTTTCGGCCGTGTTGATTTACACTCAAAAGCTTGTAGATGAACTTCGGAACGAAGCCAGGGGAATACTCGAATTTTATGTACAATTCTATGAACAGGCGGTCTCTTCTCCAAATGATGAAAATCTTAATTTTATTTTTGAGGAAATTATTAAGCGAACCACATTTCCAATCATATTAACGGATAGTGATGGTATGCCCACAGGATGGAAGGGGCTTGCGGTTTCAGGCGATGATACATCACCAGAAGCCCTAGTTGCGGTGAAGAAAATTGCAGATGCGATGAAAAATGAAATTGATCCATTACCATTAAAATATGAAGATTATGTATTGGGTTATTTAATCTATGGCGATTCAGAGTCTGTGAGAGAACTGCAATGGCTGCCTTATTTTGAGTTAGGCGCGGTTGCTCTTTTCATTTTAATCGGATTTTTCGGCTTCAATAGCATCCGCCATAGCGAGCAGCAATTTATTTGGGTTGGCATGGCAAAAGAAACAGCTCACCAGTTAGGAACGCCTATCTCATCACTTATGGGTTGGTCCACCTTGTTGAAGGACAGATGCGAAGATGAGCCAGAAAAAATTAAAATCATCAATGAAATAGAGCAAGATGTGCAACGACTGGAAACAGCAGCACAGCGCTTTTCCCAGATCGGATCAAAACCAGACATCAAACCCGAAAACGTGAATGAAATCATAGCGGCTGTTTTGCAATATTATAACCGACGATTACCGCAGATGCATAAAAAAGTTAAACTGCAGACTGATTCATCCCTGACTGAAAAGGTTCCTGTTAATGCCAATCTTTTTCAGTGGGTCCTTGAGAACTTGGTGAAAAATGCACTTGATGCAATAGGGACACAAGATGGTGTTGTAACAATTAAAGCCCAGAAAGGCATTGGTAAAAAACCTTTTATTATTGATGTTATTGATAACGGCAGAGGGATGGATTCCAAAACGAAGAAAAATATTTTTCGTCCTGGTTTTAGTACGAAGAAAAGGGGATGGGGCCTGGGATTAAACCTGGCGAAAAGAATCGTTGAGGAATACCACGGTGGGAAGCTGACATTAAGAGAATCTCAACCAGGTGAAGGGGCTACTTTTCGCATCCAGCTTTAGTTATAATTCATTAGGCTGTGATTTATTTTTAACATTTGCTCCAGGTTTACTTTAAATGCACGCCTATCCTCGGTTTGTAAGCCTAACTTTTGACCGGGTAAATCGCATAGTTGGGGATAAACAATTGTGCTAATTCCATTTTCTCGAGCGAATTGTTGTGCTAATACAAAGATTTTGTTGTAATTACTGGTGTTATAAGCGATTGCTGCAATTGAAAATTTTTCCGGATCACTACCGATTTGCGAGACATCTTCCACCTTTTCCCAAGCTTTCTCTATTTCATCGCCCAACCCAATTGATGAGTAGTTGTAGTTATCAAAATCAAAAGATGAGATAGCTGTATCGGGATTAATATATAAAATTTGGATTTTTCCTTCATTTTTTGGAGAAATGAAATATTTTGCCGAGTGAACAGACATCTTGTCCTTACTTTGGAAGTTCATTTCTGTGCCACCGGTAAGTGCCACTAGTGACGGATGCGTTGATAATTTGTATAAATTATCTTCAACAGGCTTATGTTGTTGGTTGTAATCACTTTTATAGTTTTGCCAAACGAGAATGCCGATTTTATCACACCAGTAAAACCACCGATCCGAAGGCATTTCACTCCTGTTGATTATAAGATTAAAACCCATATTTTTAATAGCCTGGATGTCAGCATAAACTGCCTTGTCTGATGGTGGGGTGATCATCCCGTCTGGCCAAAATCCATAGTGCTCAATTGCGAGCTGGGGAAGCGTTTCATCGTTTAATAATATAGAATGGTTGTTTTCAGGCTGGGCATTTATGCTGTATTCGTTTGCTCCAAAATAACTCCAAATGCTGTCTATGAGCGTGCCGGACTTAAATAAGCGAAGTTGTGCGTTGTATAGACTGGGTGAGTCGGGGCTCC
>QQUM01000307.1 GCA_008501545.1 Calditrichota bacterium | reverse complement strand
TTTCCCACTATTCTGGCCCGCTTGTGGCGAGGACGCTACAGGCGGGTTTTTTTTATTTCTGCAGCAGCTCACCAGCCAATCGAATGAGATCGGTCATAACATAAGGTTTTGGGAGAAAACGCGTATTTGCATCAGTAAATTTGCTGTCCATCTCATAACCGCTTGATAAAATTGCTTTAATCTCGGGATTACGCCGGTGTATTTTGGCGAGCAGTGCGCGCCCGTTTAGGGCTGGCATCGTGAAGTCTATCAGGAGAAGATCGATAGATGTTTCGTGCGCTTTGTAAATTGCGTATGCTTCCTCACCATCCCGCGCAACGAGGACGTGGTAGCCATAACGCTCCAGCGTTTGTTTCGCTACATTCCTTACAAGTTCATCCTCATCAACGATCAAGACTGTGCCACCAGGCATATGCAATTTTTCTTCACTGTACTTATTTTTTTTAAAACTTTCCTTCAGTGTTGGTAGATAGAAAGTAAAATTCGTTCCCGTGTTTGGCGTTGAGTCCACTTCAATCCATCCCTTGTGGTCTTTGATAATACCGAAGGCAACAGAAAGACCCATCCCGGAACCCTGGCCGACTTCTTTGGTGGAAAAAAAAGGATCATAGATTTGTGAAATGATATCTTCTTCTATACCACAGCCGGTATCAAGTATGCTGACTTTAATATATTTTCCCGGCCGGGCATCGAGTACTTTTTGCACATCGACGTCGGATAAATCGACTTCTTCAACGTTGATGGCTATTTTCCCCTGGCTTTCGAAACCACTTCCAGGTTTCTGGATTGCGTCGCGGGAGTTAAGGACCAGGTTTGTGATAACCTGTTGAATTTGGCCCTGATCCACCAGTACGGGACTCAGATGCAAGTTTGGCGGTGCCTCGATTTGGATGGAAGATGGAATGATTTTACGCAAGAAATTGATCATCGTCTGCACCAATCCATTGAGATCTGTCGGTTCAACGGATTTTTTGTCCTGGCGACTAAAAGTGAGCAATCCCCGGGTTAATTCAGTGCAGCGTTCCGTAGCGCGCTCAATTTGCTCGATAATTTTGCTTGTAAATTCTTCTTCGGGAATTGTATCCCGGAGAATTGTTGCATTCCCGATTATTCCGGTAAGAATGTTGTTAAATTCGTGGGCGATGCCTCTTGCCATCGTACCGATCGTTTCCATTTTGTGGGTTTGAATCAGTTGATCCTGCATCTGTTTTTCATGCGTGACATCCCGAAGTACCGCACATATGTTCATGACAAGATCGTCTTTCGTTAATGGCATGATCGTCGCGATTGCAGTACGCCGGTTTTCCTCCAGTGTAAGATATGAAATTTCAGTCTGTGTCACATGACCCTTCTGCGCGATTTGCAGGTGTGCTTTAAAATTTGACAGACTTTCCCTTGCTATAAATTTCTCCAGAAAATTTTCGGTATAGGCTACATCGCTACTATATCCGGTTGTTGTTTTAAACGCTGGATTGACAAAGGTAATAGCATTTTCAAAGTTGAACAGGATAATTGTTCCGGGAAAATTGTTGGTAAATGAACGATACCGCTCCTCGTTGGATCGTAGCAATTCTTCCGCTTTGACACGGATATGTTCGTCATGCAGCGCGATCTGTACACCGAGTTGCCCATCTTCGTCGAGATAGATTTGGTACACTCTGCATCGAAACCAGGTCCATGCTCCCAATTTGTCACGCAAGCGAATATGTTCAATATCAGCATTCATGTTGAAACTGATTTGCCGTAATGTATCACGAAATTTGTCGTGTTCCTCGGGATGGATATAGTCGAGTAAATTTGTCGTGGTGAGCGAATTGGCATCATAGCCGAGAATGCTTTTAATTTGCCAGCTTGCCCAATGTATTTTGTACTCGGTATCAATTTTTAACAAGATATCGAAGGTGAGATTGATGATTTTTGAGAGTGTATCGTTTTGTCTGGCTATTTGCTGTTGAATTTCTGACTGGGCCGGGAGTTCCTCGAATACAAACTCTGTGAATCTCTGGTTTTTTCCGCTGGTTTTGATTTTTCTGATTGTATACCGGACCAACTTTGGAATACCATTCAAGCTAATGACAAAGGGGGCAGTCGGCGGATGTGCATCGATAGAGTTGATAAAATTGGAACTATTCCGGGCAAATTCTTCGAATTCAACCACACCATAAAATTTAAGAAAAGCCGTATTGGCAAAAACAGGCTTTGATTGCTCATCGAGGTGTAAAATGGCCAGAGGGAAGTTTTGCAGATAGCTTTGCATCGTTTTGAGAGACAATTTATTCAAACAGAATTAAAATATGCAGGAGCACAGAAAGTAAGTTGTTTCGGTGTTCTCACCCAATAAATAATTCCCAGATGATGTGAAGACGGCATAGATCGAGTGCAGCAAACATACAACGCAAATTTTTGATATGAAAGAAAAAAGAACAAATTGTTACGAAATTATTGGCTTGGTTCGTACTGGAAGGCGAATTTGAAATACGAGGACAGAATAAAAAAACGGGAAAAGATGATCTGTTTCCCGTTTTTCTAATAACTTACGCAATGGGCCCTGTAGGGCTCGAACCTACGACCCACGGATTATGAGTCCGTTGCTCTAACCAGCTGAGCTAAGGGCCCTTTAGAGCTTGCATAACTTAAAATTTTTTCCATCAGATGCAAGTGGAAAGTCGTGATTTAGTGCCGCAAGGCTTCCACTTCTTTCCACACTCGCATTAAATTTCCCCCATTGATTTTTTCGATATCATTGGCTGTGTATCCAAGGGCCAATAGTTTCTCAGACAAATCAGGATATTTGGTGACATCTTCAAGACCATCGGGCACCTGGTTTACACCATCATAGTCGCTACCAAGACCGACATGGTCTATGCCAATTAATTTTATCACATAATCCAGTTGACGAACAACTTCGTCGATATCGGGATTGGGGGCAGGGTGGATCTTTTTGTATTCTTCGAACATGGCGACGGCTTTTTCATGATCATCTTTGAATTTTTTGTTCAGTGAATCCCGCACGGACCAATAGGATTCTGCCGGAATACCATATTTATCTGTTACAAAATAGGAGCCAAAATTGTATTGAAAAACACCACCGTTTTTCGCAAGTGCAACCAACATGGAATCGGACATATTGCGTTCCATATGACGAAAAGTACGCAGACTGGAATGGCTGGCTATGACCGGTGCTTTGCTGAGTTCCATCACTTGCCAGAAGGTATCGTCGGAGATATGTGATACGTCGATCATCATACCGATGCGGTTCATTTCAGCGACGAGTTCTTTGCCGAATGCTGTCAATCCCTGGTTCGTATGCCGGTCATCGTAGGAAGAATCGCAGATGTGGTTGTCTTTTGAATGGGTCAGTGTAATGTAGCGGATGCCACGCTGGTAAAGGTCTTCCAATTTCTGCATATCCCCTTCAACTGGTGCGCCGTTTTCCATGCCCAGGCACACTGCGATTTTGCCCTCGCCAACGATTCTTTCGATATCTGCAGGACTTGTGGCCATGGCAGCCAGATTTTCGTTGGCACTCACCACACTGTCGAGCATGGCGATTATGCGCAGAGCTTCATCGTAGGCACCACCTTTTGCGCCGGGATCAGTTCCGGGTTTATTAAACCTTGAAGAGACATAAACGGCAAAAAATGGCGCGTCGAGTCCACCTTCTTTGGCGCGCATAAAATCGAAGTGGCCATCTTCCAGGCGTTGAGAAATATCCACATTATCGTGGGTGATCCGGTAGGGGATATCAATATGCGTATCAACCACTATCGACTTCATATGGATTGCGCGTGCTTTTTCAGAAAATTGCGGATCACCGGGATCCAGTTTTGTCTGATTTTCAGGTGAATTGCAGGCCATGATGACCAAAATAATTGCGAGAAATATCTTTCTCATTTCCTCTCCTTCTGTTGTATGCGACTGGTTTCTGAGAATTCAGAAAAAAGCCGCATTTTGTCATTCTTTATTACTTAAAAATGTGAGATTGTGGATTAGCATTTTATAACCGAAAATCCGTGGTCGCAGTGACGCGTTTTGCAAAGGCAGCAAGCAGTTTTGCGGAATTTGCCACATCGCTTAGAGAGACAATTTCACTGGGCGTGTGCATGTAGCGTAGTGGAATACTCACAGCGCCGGCGGCTGTGCCGCTTCCTGCCAGCTGCAGTTCGTTGGCATCACTTGGAATACCACCCGCAATCGCCTGCAATTGATAAGGGATTTGTTCTCCCTCGGCTGCTTTAACCAGCATGGCCGCTACTTTCGGATTGGCATTTGCACCGCGCAAGATCACGGGGCCCCCTCCCAATTTTACTTCGCCTGTTTTCCGCATGTCGATTTCCGGGTGATCGGTTGCATGGGTTACATCGATGCCGATGCCGATATCCGGTGCAATACCGGATGCCGATGTGCGCGCACCACGCAAACCGATTTCTTCCTGCACGGTGGCGACACTGTAAACTGCGACATCCAGGGTATCTTTGTGCAGGTGACGAAGCGCTTCTGCCACAGCAAAGGCGCCGACTTTGTTATCAAAGGCACGACTCGTCACAAGGTCATTGGTTATGTGCTGGAAGCCCATATCGTACACGACCGGATCACCAATCGACACGCTTTTTTCAGCATCTTCTTTTGAGGTTGCGCCGATGTCGATCCATAGATTTTCAAATTCAGGTACTTTTTTACGCTCTTCGGGGGTCAGCAAATGGATAGCTTTTTTGCCGGTTACGCCAGCGACTTCGCCATCTTTTGTTAGAATTTTCACACGGCGGCCGGAAATCATCGTCCGGTCGTGTCCACCAATTGTTTTAAAATAGATGAATCCTTTTTCGTTGATGTAATGCACAAGAAATCCCAGCTCGTCACAGTGGCCGGCAAACATGAGGCGTTTTTTCGCTTTCGTATTGCGACCGGCGATACTGTTTCCATGGTAATCCTGCTCGACGGAATCAGCAAATTTACGGACATACTCCCGCCAAATTTTGGCCACCGGCTGTTCAAAGCCAGAAGGGCTGGGTGAATTGAGTAGATCTTTGAGAAATGTGAGTGATGCCTGGCGCATAATTCTTCCTTTTTGAGACTTTTTTTAAAATTTATGGTGACGAATAAAATGTGTTGTGCAAAACGAATTAGATGTTTCTCTTCTCAACCGGTAGTGTGACTTTGAATACAGTTTTCCCGGGCGCACTTTTCACGACGATTGCGCCATTGTAACTATCTATTA